>JBHAFS010000117.1:0-18036 GCA_041856205.1 Prevotella sp. | reverse complement strand
GGTTCTATTAATTACCACCGAAATCAAATCATAAAATCATGGGTTACGTTTTGCCATCTTTCGGACTCTCTTCGGCTCAAATTGCAAGTTCTCTCAGTCGTTATGCCCGCATAACTCCTTCGTGTACTTGCAATTTGACCTCGAAGATAGTCTCGAAATCTGACAAAGCTAATTAATAGAACCCACCTTAAACAGAACGCAGACAGGCTCAGCCAGCCCCCTGCGTAAGCCTTCGCTTGCAACGCCGGTCGCTCCGCGGCCGCCCGTACCGGCAGCACCCGATATTCCTCACCCTGCGCGGTGCTGAGCCGCCAACGGCTTGACAGCCGGCAGAGGGCGTGGAGGGCGGTCGGGCTAAGTGCCCTGTCCTTCTGTCCACTCATCCTTCAGGCAAGCCCGCCCGATGTGTTTCATGCCACTGCACCACTGCTGACGTACATGCAGGGCAGGCTTCCTGAAGTGTGGTTCAACTCGAAACAGACCGTACTTCGACTCGAAGTAGAACTTGATTCGACTCGAAGCAGAACTTGATTCGACTCGAAGCAGAACGTGGTTCGACTCGAAGCATGACAGCCCGACAGTCATCCCTTTGTGGCATCACAGTGCTTTGGAGGCAAGAGAACTGTCTTGCGGCTGCCTGAAAGCGGGCGAATGACACGCCAGGACTAACCATTTACGGAATCTATACCAACCAACTTTTCCAACCGCCTCTCATTGGCACAGGAATAAAATGATACTAATCAACAAGACTTTTGGCACATTGTGATAAAATAATATGTTTAAATTCTTCATCAAAAACATGATGTTTCGTTTGACACGGGCATTCTCCTCAGATTCTAAAAACCACAAGCAAAACGAAACATACAGGTGACAAACCGCCCACATTACGCCCAAAAGACCAAACACAACCAACCGGCACACCCTCAGCCTTCAGATAAACAACTGTAAATAAACACAATACAACAATCTTTCATCCCATACCATTATCTGAGATCAAAGGCCACCGAACCTAAACGAAAGCCATCCAGAATCAATATCTATTTCTTCACATCACTCCGACAATTTAAGTTTTTCCATATTTTCCACCTAATTTAAAGTGTACTTTTAACCTTTTATGACCATGTTTCGCCAATAACAGCCTTATTTATCTAAATAATGTTAATTTACGGACAGATTATTTTGTTGGTATCAAAAAACCTATTATTATTGCAATCGAAATCTATAACCTTTCGTTATAAAACCATAATGTAACTTTCCAAGTCGAGCAAAAGACGACTAACCAGATAAAAAATATTGTAAACTGACATGACGATATGAACAAAAAGATCAAAGACACTTACGATGCAATCATCATTGGCGGAGGCATCACAGGCGCTGGTACAGCTCGCGACTGTGCGATGAGGGGTTTGGATGTTCTCCTCGTAGAGAAGTATGACCTGGCCAACGGAGCAACGGGAAGGAACCATGGCTTGATGCACAGCGGCGCACGCTATGCCGTCACCGACCAAGAGTCTGCCTCGGAATGTATCAAGGAGAACATGATTCTTCGCAAGATTGCCGCGCACTGTGTGGAAGAGACCGACGGATTGTTCATCACACTTCCAGAGGATGATCTTGCCTTTCAGGGTACATTTGTCGAGGCTTGCACCAAAGTGGGAATCAGTGCCCAAATCATATCTCCCGAAGAAGCACGCCGCATCGAACCGGCCGTCAACCCCACCCTTCTGGGTGCCGTGAGGGTGCCGGATGCTTCCATCGACCCTTTCCACCTCACCACATCCAACATCATTGATGCAAGGCGTCATGGTGCCGATGTGCTGACCTATCATGAGGTGACCCACCTTATTGTAAACAATGGTCGGGTAGACGGCGTAACGTTGCGCGACAACCTCACCGGCGAAAAGCGAGAGGTACGTGCACAGGTGGTGGTGAATGCCGCCGGCATCTGGGGTATGTCCATCTTGCGCATGGCAGACATCACACTCAATATGTTTCCAGCCAAAGGAACACTGCTGGTTTTTGGCCATAGGGTAAACAACATGGTCATCAACCGTTGCCGCAAGCCTGCCAATGCCGACATTCTCGTGCCCGACGATGCCGTGTGTGTGATTGGCACCACAAGCGACCGCGTGCCCATCGAAACCATCGACGACCTGAAAGTGACACCCGAAGAGGTAGACATTCTGATCAAGGAGGGTGAGAAGCTGGCACCCGACTTGGCCACAACGCGTATCCTGCGCGCCTACGCCGGCGTCCGCCCACTTGTGGCGGCCGACAACGACCCCTCTGGCCGCAACATCAGCCGGGGTATCATCACCCTCGACCACGAGCAGCGCGATGGACTGGCCGGACTGGTGACTATTACGGGTGGCAAGATGATGACCTACCGCCTGATGGCAGAACAGGCTACAGACATGGTTTGCAAGAAACTGGGCATAGAGAAGAAATGCGAGACTGCCGAGCGTGCGCTCCCAGGGTCAGAAGGGCTCGACAAAGAGCTGAAAGAGCCTTACCGCACCAAGGCCTACAACGCAGCCAAAGGCCGTCAGGGCATGAGAGTAGACGACATCGACGATTCCACATCCACCGACCGCGCCCTGGTGTGCGAGTGTGAGGAGGTGAGCGTGGGCGAGGTGAAATACGCCATCAGCAATCTACACATCAACAACCTGATAGACCTTCGCCGCCGCACACGCGTGGGAATGGGTACGTGCCAAAGCGAGCTGTGTGCCTGCAGGGCGGCATCAGTGATGTGCTCGGTAACGCAGAATGCCAGGCAGTCACTCGGCGACCTGGCCGACTTTGTCAACGAGCGCTGGAAAGGCATGCGCTCAGTGGGATGGGGCAGCACGTTGGACGAGGCCCATCTGGCAGCAACGATTTATCAGGGACTCTACGGTATCAATCAATTCATGAACGCAAAGGGGGACTCAAAATGAAATACGACATAATTATCATTGGTGGCGGATTGAGCGGACTGACCGCCGGCATAGCGCTCTCGAAGCGCGGAAAGCGCGTCTGCATCGTCTCTGCAGGACAAAACAGTCTTCATTTCGGCTCTGGGTCGTTCGACCTGCTGGGCTACGACACCTCCGGCGAAGCCGTTGCCAACCCTCTCGCAGCCATCGCCGCCCTGCCCCAAAGCCACCCCTACCATGTCGTTGGAGATGACCGAATAGAAGGTTTGGCCGCCAACGCCAAGCAGCTCTTGGCAGATGCCGGCATTGCGACAGTGGGCGACGCAACCGAAAACCACTACCGCATCACGCCTATCGGCGCCATCAAACCCACTTGGCTTACCATCGAAGGCATGGCTACAGCCCGATCGCTGACAGAGACGAAATGGGAAAAGGCCGACCTGGTCAACATCACGGGATTCCTCGACTTCCCATTACAGTTCCTGACAGAGAATCTTCGGAATGCGGGTACCCACTGCACGGTGCGCAACATCAGCACCAAAGCCATGGAGCAGGCCCGCAAGAGCCCCACCGAGATGCGTGCCGTGAACGTAGCCAAATATCTCGACGACGATGACGATCTTGAGGCATTTGCCCAAGCCATCAACGCCTATCAGTCGGATGCGGAGATAGTACTCGTTCCCGCCGTTCTGGGCTTCAACAACGCAACACGAGCAGACATGCTCAAGTCTTTGGTCCGAAAGCCTGTTGCCTTCGTTGCCACCATGCCCCCTTCGGTAACGGGCATGCGCGCTTCCAACTTGCTCAAGCAGTGTTTCCAACAGCTGGGTGGCACCATCCTGGTGAGCGATACCGTCGTGGCGGGCCATCTGGAAGACCATCGCGTGAAGTATGTCGTCACCAACCAACTTCCCGACGAAACGCTGTCGGCCGACCATTTCATCCTGGCCTCAGGCTCATTCCTTAGCCATGGCTTGAAGTCGGACTATGAGAAAGTCTACGAACCCGTCTTCGGGGTAGACGTTGAGGCGGCAGCAGACCGGTCGGCCTGGACCAGAGAGAATGTATTCGACGTACAGCCTTATATGAGCTATGGCGTGAAGACCGACAACGAATTACATGCCCTGAAGAATGGTGAGAAGTTTGACAATCTATATGCCATCGGCTCCATTCTTTGCGGAAACAATGATATAAAACTGGCAAGCAATGCTGGCGTTGCCATGCTGACAGCGCTTCGGGTTGCCGAGATCATAAAATAGGAAACAATCAAGATGAAAGAACAAGGAATACAACTCAAGAACATCAGCGGCAACAACTTGGAACAATGCCTTAAATGTTCCATCTGTACTGCTTATTGCCCGGTTTCGGCCGTCTCGCCTGAGTATCCTGGCCCCAAGCACTCTGGTCCCGACCAGGAGAGGTACAGAATGAAGGATACCAAGTTCTTCGACGAGATGCTGAAAATGTGCCTGAACTGCAAGCGCTGCGAGGTGGCATGTCCGTCGGGTGTCCGCATAGCCGATATCATACAGCGGGCGCGCATCGACCACAGTCAGAAACGTCCGGCACTGAGAGACATTATGCTGGCCAACACAGACTTCGTAGGTACCATGGCCAACATGGTTGCTCCGATTGTCAACATGACCCTTGGCCTCAAGCCTGTGAAATATGTGCTGCACGGAGTGATGGGCGTAGACAAGCACCGCACCTTCCCTGCCTACAGCAGCAAGAAGTTTGAGACCTGGTACAAACAGAACGCCATGAGCTACCAGGATAAGTTCAAGCATCATGTGAGTTACTTCCACGGTTGCTACGTCAACTACAACTTCCCCAAACTGGGCCAAGACCTCGTGAAGGTGATGAACGCCGTAGGGTATGGTGTCCATTTGCTCGACAAGGAGCAATGTTGCGGCGTGGCTCTGATTGCCAACGGCCTCAGCAAGCAGGCTACAAGACAAGGCAACAACAACATGCGCGCCATACGCAAGTCGTATCTCGATGAGGGCAGGATGGTGCTGACGACGAGTTCTACCTGCACCTTTACGATGCGTGACGAATACAAGCATGTGCTGAAGATCGACAACGACGACACCCGTGAAGGCATCACCCTGGCCACCCGCTACCTCTACCGCCTCATCGAGTCGGGCAAGGTGAAGCTGGCTTTCCGCAAGGATTTCAAGATGCGCGCAGCCTACCACACCGCCTGCCACATGGAAAAGATGGGCTGGGCAGTGTATAGCATAGAACTGATGAAGATGATTCCCGGCATGGATATGACCGTGCTCAACTCCAACTGCTGCGGCATCGCCGGCACCTACGGTTTCAAGAAAGAGAACTATGAGCGGTCTCAGAAGATCGGTTCCGGCCTGTTCGACCAAATCAACAGCCTTAAACCCGATAGTGTCGTCACCGACTGCGAAACCTGTAAATGGCAGATAGAGATGTCTACCGGCTATCCGGTCATCAACCCTGTCTCCATTCTGGCAGAGGCCATCGACGTAGAGGCAACCAAGAAGCTGAACAATCTATAAAGAAAGAAAGATATTATCAATAAATAACCTAAGGTATAACTAAAAACTTAAACAACTATGGGAAAATTTATTTTAGCACTCGACCAGGGCACCACCAGTTCACGTGCCATCGTCTTCGACCATGACGGTAAGATTTGTTCTGTTGCACAGAAGGAGTTTCCACAGTATTTCCCCCAGCCGGGTTGGGTAGAGCACAATCCGCATGAGATTTGGTCTTCACAGGCATCAGTCATAGCAGAGGCAATCTCGGCTATCGACATCACCGGTCTTGACATCGCAGGTATCGGTATCACCAACCAGCGTGAGACCACCATTGTTTGGGATGTAGAGACAGAAGAGCCTGTTTACAATGCCATTGTTTGGCAAGACAGGCGCACATCCGAGTTCTGTGACGCCCTGAAGGCTGAGGGCCTCACCGACAAGATTCGCCAGAAGACCGGACTTATCGTCGACGCTTACTTCAGTGGCACCAAAATCAAATGGATTCTTGACAATGTGCCAGGTGCTCGTCAGCGTGCCGAAGCAGGCAAGCTCCGCTTTGGCAATGTTGACTCTTGGCTCGTTTGGCGTCTCACAAGGGGTGAGGTACACGTGACAGATGTCACCAATGCCTCTCGCACAATGTTGTTCAACATCAACACCCTGGAATGGGATCAGGAACTGCTCGACATCCTCAGCATTCCTAAGTCGATGATGCCTACGGTGAAGTCGAGCTCAGAAATATACGGACATACCAAGACCACCATCTTCGCTCACGAAGTGCCCATTGCCGGTATCGCCGGCGACCAGCAGGCTGCTTTGTTCGGTCAGATGTGCATCAAGCCGGGAGCCATCAAGAACACCTACGGAACAGGTTGCTTTGTGATGCTCAACACTGGCAACAAGCCTGTGACCTCAAAGAACAATCTCCTGACCACCATTGCATGGAAGATCGGCGACGAGACAACTTACGCTCTCGAAGGCTCTATCTACGTCGGAGGTTCGGTTGTGCAGTGGCTGCGCGACGGTCTGGGCGTCATCAAGTCATCGGCTGAGGTTGAAGAACTCGCATCGAGCGTTCCCGACAGCGGCGGCGTTTACTTTGTACCGGCTCTTACCGGCTTGGCCGCTCCTTACTGGGATCAGTATGCCCGCGGCACCATGGTAGGCATCACACGTGGCACCACAGCTGCCCACATCGCCCGGGCCGCATTGGACGGCATTGCGTTCCAGACCTACGACATCGCGCTGGCCATGGCGAAAGACATGAACGCCCCACTTGTAGAACTGAAAGTAGACGGTGGCGCTTCGCGCAACAATCTGTTGATGCAGTATCAGGCAGACTTGCTCGGCATCAATGTAGTGCGCCCACGCGTGACAGAGACAACAGCTCTCGGTGCAGCCTATCTGGCCGGTCTGGCTGTGGGTTTCTGGAAGAACATCGATGAGATCAAGAGCCAGTGGCAGGAAGAGCGCACATTCGTGCCCACCGCCGACACCGAATCAATCGAGAAGGCAAAGGAGCTGTGGGCAGATGCTGTTCGCAGGACCCTGACAAGCCCCAAGAAATAACCAGCTTGCTTTATCATTAAAATCACATCTTACTAACCAACATTGTTAACGATTTATGGAATATTCAATGACAACACAGTTCATGATGGAACTGATCGGTACCTTGGTATTGGTACTTTTTGGAGACGGTGTTTGCGCTTGCGTCACCTTGAACAAGAGCAAAGGGCAGAATTCGGGCTGGATTGTGATTACCATCGCGTGGGGTCTGGCAGTGTGTATGGGCGTTCTTGTTGCCGGCCCTTATACCGGTGCTCACCTCAACCCTGCCGTGTCTATTGGTCTGGCTTGCGCAGGTATGTTCCCTTGGTCTTCTGTTCCTGCCTATATTGCCGGGCAGATGATCGGCGGTGTGCTCGGCGGCGTGCTCGTTTGGTTGTTCTACAAAAACCACTACGACGCAACAGAAGACGAGGCTGCAAAACTGGGCACCTTCTGTACCGCTCCTGCCATCCGCAACTATGGCATGAACTTCCTGAGCGAGTTTATCGCTACCTTCGCCCTGGTGTTCATCATCATCAGCTTCAGCACGAAGGGTAATGGTTGCGACATGTCGCACTATAAGTTCGGTCTTGCCGCACTCGGCCCAATCCCCGTCACGCTGTTGATCATTGCCCTCGGTATGTCGCTGGGTGGTACCACAGGATACGCCATGAATCCTGCCCGTGACCTCTCGCCCCGCATCGCACACGCCATCTGCCTGGGTGGCAAGAACGATTGGGCATACTCTTGGGTGCCTGTTGCAGGACCGATCATCGGCGGTGCTATCGCAGGTGTATGCGGAGCTTGGTTACTCGCAATCTGATAAAGCAGCTATCAATAAAGGTGGGTTCTATTAATTACCACCGAAACAAAATGATTAAATAATGGGTTACGTTTTGCCATCTTTCGGACTCTCTTCGGCTCAAATAGCCAGTTAGCCTGCGGCTGAAGTTCGGCCGCGCTCGGTAAAACGAGCAGGCTCGATGACTCTCGCTGGCACGAACATTCACTCAGCCGTTATGCCCGCATAACTCCTTTGCCCACTTGCTATTTAACCTCGAAGATAGTCTCGAAATCCGACAAAGCTAATTAATAGAACCCGCCTAAATTGAAGATGTCGGGAGGGAGGCAAGCCCGATAACAGTAACTGACACGATGCAGCAAAATGGAATCGGTCTTGACTCCCGACTGACAAAATAAGTAGAAACACCTTGTTTTGATTGATTACAAAACAATTAAAGAGACATCACAACTATGAAAAGAATCATTTTATCTGCCTGTGGAATCATGGCAGCCTTCGCATTTCATATAAATGCTGACGCACAGAAACTTCATGTCGTGTCAGGGCTTGAGACAACCCATCTCTGGCGCGGCCTGGAAGTGTCCAAAGGCCTCACCTTCGACAACGAATTTGCCATCTCCGACAACAACAACCATTTCCGTTTCGGTTTTTGGGGTGGAATGCAAATCTCTGGTGATTACAAAGAGTTCGACTATTACGTGTCTTATACCAACGGAGGCTTCACTGCTGCAGTATGGGACATCTATAATTTCTCTGACGGCATCTATGCCAACGACAAGGCCTACAGGATATTCAACTACAGCGCTCGCTCCACGGGACACTTCATTGATGCCAGTCTGAGCTATAACTTTGGAGAGACGTTCCCCCTCACCTTATATGCAGCCACTATTGTTGCAGGACGTGACCGCGGCGTTACCAACGAGGAGAACCTCTACTCCACTTTTGTACAAGCCTCCTACAAGGTTTACGAAGACGACAATTTTATAGTTACGCCGTCTGTAGCCGGCAACTTTGCATTTAATCCAGAGAGTGGCAGCCATAGCACTTTTTACGGAAAGACAGGTGGCATAAATGATGTAAGGCTGAATGTAACCTACAAGCTGAAAATCGGCAAACACGCGCTGCCCATCACCTCTACAGCAATGTGGAACCCACAAGCCAACAAAGGTTATTTCTGTGCCTCAGTTAACCTCCTGAATATCTAGACAGCAGACACATACATCCCCCATCCTTGGGCGAGGTATCACTGTTCATTAAAGGCAGGTTCTATCAATTTCCACCGAAACAAAATAATTAAAGGTGGGATCTATTTGACGCTTTTTCATCCCGGCGGGTTATCCAACCTGTCGGGATGACTTTTGAACGAATACACACTCACCTTCCCAGCCAGGCTTCCGGATTGAGCTTGGTGCGCTCCTTGCGCAACTGGAACTGGAGGATATTGTCGGCACCCACCGTGCCCAGTGCCTGCCGGGTGCTCACCTTCTGTCCGCGGCTCACACTCACCGACTTGAGGTTGCAATATACAGAGATGTAGACACCGTGGCGCACCATCACCACCATGCTTCCGGCATATCCGATGACGGCACTCACCTCGCCGTCGTAGACGGCACGGGCCTGCGCCCCGGGCGAACCCATGATGTTGATGCCCTTGTTGTCGAGCGTCACCCCTCTGAGTCCCTCTACATTATATTGTCCGAAGTGGCTCACAATCTTGTAACCACCGGTGATGGGCATGGGCAGACGGCCGCGGTTGGCCTCAAAGCCACTGTTCATCATCCTGTCTACGGTCGACACCTTGGCTACCTCCTCGGCCTCTTCCTTGGCCTCGGCAATCTCCTTGCGTGCCCTGGCGGCATCGGCCTCCTCCTTGCGTTCGGCGGCCTGTCGCTGCGCCTCGGCCTCTCTTGCAGCCTGTGCCGCAGCCTCTTTCTTTGCCTCGGCGGCCCTGGCAGCAGCCTCAGCCTCGGCGGCCTTCTGTGCCAGCGCCTTCTGCTCGGCCTGACGCTGGGCGGCGGCGGCAGCCTCCTCACGCGCCCGGCGGGCAGCGGCCTCGGCGGCGGCGGCCTGGCGGGCCTCCTCCTTCAGTCTGGCCTCACGTGCCTTGGCCTCGGCAATGCGCCGTGCATTCTCGCGGGCGGCCGCCTCGGCCTCGGCCTTCTTGCGGGCCAGTTCGGCGGCCCTGCGCTTGGCAGCCTCGGCGGCAGCGGCCTTGCGTTGTGCCTCAGCAGCAGCACGGGCACGCGCCTTCTGCACCTCAATCTCCACCAGCCGGTCGATCTGCGCATTGAGCGCGGCATCCTTCTTCTGCTGGTCGGCAATGATGGTCTGTATGGTCTTCTGCTGCTTCTGCAGGCCTTGCACGATCTGTTGCTGCTCGTTCTTGTTGCCTTCGAGCTTCGACTTCTCTTGCTGTCCTTGGTATAGCAAGTTGTTTTTCTGTCCTTTGACGTGCTCCAGCTGTTTGTGCTTGTTGGTCACCTCGTTCTGCTTGGCCCTCACCGCCTCGCCCTGGGCACGCTGATACTGGGCATACTCACGCACGAAGCGCAGCCTGCGGTACATCTGGTAGAGGTTGTCGGCCGAGAAGATAAACATGAGTTTGTCTTGCACCGAGCGGTGGCGTGCCATGTAGCGCATCGACTTCACATATTTGTTCTGTCTGTCCTTGAGCTGTTTCTCCAGCGTCTCAAGTTGCGAATGCAATATCCCGATGTTACCCACGATATGTTTGATATCGCGCTGTATGCCCTCAATGTTCTTCTGTCGCTGGTCGATCTCGCCGTTGATGACCATGAGGTTCTGCAGTCGCTGCTCCACATCGGCGCGGTTGGCCTTTAGTGCCTGCTCCTGCTCCCTTATCTTCTTCTGTATGGCAGCGCGCTGGCTCTGCAGTCCTCGAATGGAAGCGTTGCTGTAGGTTACATCTTTCTTTCCAGTCTTGTTTGTGGCCTTGCGGGTGGTGGTGTTGCGTGTGCTCTTGCCCGCCTGTCTGTTCTTGGTTGTCTGTGCGGTACGGTTACGGGTCGTGGTGGTGGTCTTCTTCTGCGTCTGCGCGCCAGAAGACATCACCATCGTTGCCGCCACCAGTATAAAGAATAGTCGTCTCATTTACATGCTCAGTAATTTTCCCAGTACATCCCTGGCATCCATCTGCTTGTATTTGCTTGAGACCGTGGTCTGCTCTTCCCAGTCGTCCGTGGTCTTCAGCTCATCCATCTCGATCTTCACCGTGGTGGGCTTCACCTTATTAGTGGCCGTGGTGGAGAAGGTAAACTCCTGCGTGGCGGGGAAGTTCTTGGTCCCCAGTGCCTTGAAGTCGGCATATTTCCACACCAGGCTCGACTTGCCCTTGGCCTGTGTGCCGTAGGTGACGTCGGCCTCGTCTATGCGTCCGTTCTCGCGGTTGGCTTTCCACAGGTAGGTCATGTTGCCGTTTTGCAGCACCACGGGTATATTTTGGCCCATTTCATCGAGCTTTACATCAAACTTCCTAAGGTCTCCCTCAGTCACCTTCGTAGTACCGGGCAGCAGCAGTTGGTTCCAGAAGAGCGACTGCAGGGTATAGAAGTTGAGCCCGTTGTCTTTCAAGAAGTCGAGTTGATTGTAGTCGCCCTTGATATACTGCTTGTGCATCCTGTCGACCACCAGCACATAGTCGGGCGTAAACTCCAGCCTTCCCACCTCGGTGCCGAGCAGCGGTATGAAGAGCTGCAGGCGTATCACCTTGTCGCGCCGCATGCGCAGGGCCCCGGGCACCGTAATGTCTTTATCGCCCATCTTGGCATTGAAGGTCATGCTGCCCACGATGTTCTGGGCATATACTTTCTGGTCGCTGACCTTCTGCACGAAGGCCAGTTTCTGCGCCTCCACCGTGCTGGCGTTGGCCGTAGCGGTGTTGGTGGGCACCACCTTCTCGCTCACGACGGCCTTCTTGGCGCCGCACGATGCCAACAGCAGGGGCGTGGTAAGGAGCAGAAGTCTGATCGCTATTTTCATTTTTCTTTCTTATAAAGTGTTATTTTCCGTGTCAGTGCCGCCTTGTCGCCACCGTTGTCCAATGCCCGCTGCCACAGTCTGGCGGCCTCGTCGTGCTCGCCGGCCTTGAGGTATATGTCGCCGGCATGGTCGAGGATGTCGGCACTCATCACCGAGTCGGTGTCGTTTTTCAGGGCCTGGTCGATATAGATCTTGGCCTCGGCATATCGTTCCTGCTTATAGAGCACCCAGGCGTAGGTGTCGAGGAAGGTGGCGTTCTTGGGCTCCGCCTTCACGGCCCTGGCGCTCATCTGCTCGGCGCGCTTGAGGTCTCCACCCTCGATGCTGAGGTAGTAGGCGTAGTTGTTGAGCGTCATCACCTGGTCGGGCTTCCACTGCAGGCAACTGTCGTAGGCGGCGTAGGCCTTCTCTTTCTCGCCTTTATTGTGGTAGATCTCGCCCATGATGGCATAGAAGTCGCTCACGATGTCGGGGTCGCTCTTCGAGTTGATCTCTGCCGTGCCGCGCTGGAAGGCGTCGAGGGCACCGTTATCGTCCTTCTGGTAGTAGCGTGCCAGCCCAGTGAAATAGTAGAACGCCATCTCCTCGGGGTTGTAGAGCATGCCCGGCTCACTGAGCTGGGCTATCTCTTTCCAGTTGCGCTGCGGCCATATGGCCTGAATGAGCTGAAAGCGCGCCCCGCCGTTGTCGGGTGCAATGGCCAGCAACTCCTCGAGCGACCGGTTGATTTCCTCCTGCGGCATCCGCTTGGCCGTATAGTAGGCAGCCTTGATGCCTGCAATGTTCACATCGTTGGGCACCACGGCCTTGATTTGAGCGATGAGATCGATGATTTTCGCAGAATCGCCACCAGCCTGCTCGCTCTCTTGGATGGCCTGCTTGAGAAACTGCATGCGGTTATCGGAGGGAGTGTTCTTGCCGAGCAAGATGCGCTCCATCATCTGCCGCGCCAGCGAGTCGCTGCCCGAGGAGCGGTAGTAGTCGTACATCGAGCTAAGGGCATAGGTATTGTCGGGCTCTTCCTGCAGGGCCTTGCTGAATATTTTATAGGCATCCTTCTGCTTCTTGTTCTGCATGAGCCAGTTGCCGAGCATGATGCTGAAGTTGAGGTCGTTGGGGTGGCTGTCGGCGAGGGCTTTGAGGGTGAGGTAGGCATTCTTGGAGTCGCCCATCATCTCGTAGATGTTCATCCGGGTGAGGGTCAGCTGGTCGTTCTCGCCTTCCTGCTGCTCCATACGTCTCAGCACGTCGAGCATCTGACCGTAGTTTTTCTGCTGGCGATACAGCTGCAGCAGCACGCCCAGCACATCGCTCCTTCCCTTGTTGGCCGCATAGAAATGCTCGAAGGCATCGGTGGCCTTGGCATAGTTGCCCAGGCCGATATACATCTCGGCCACCTTCTCCTGGTAGGTGCCATTGTCGGGGCGCAGGGCAGCCGCCTTCTCCAGACACTGCAGGGCCAGGGTGTCTTGCTTGAGCTGACTGTAATAGATGCCTTGGAGATAATAGGCCTCGGCCGCACGGGGGTTGATGCGCAGACAATTAGCCAGCAGGTCGAACGCCGCGTCATGGTGACCGGCATTCTGCTGGCGCACGGCCTCCAGGAAGAAATAGCTGTAACGGCGCTGGTCGTTGTAGCTCAGCGTGTCGGCAGCCATCCTGACGGATACAACCGCCTTGGCCTTCTTGCGGGCCAGGGCAGAATGGGTCGTGCCGAGCAACAGCAGCACAGCAGCACCGGTAAGGGCAATATGGGTGAGCGGTTTGTTCATTGTTTCATTCGTTGTGCGATTCAGTGGTCACACCCTCTGACCGAGGGCTGTGGTACGAACATTCGTCGGCGTCATTTCACGCCGGTGTGGCCGTAGCCTCCCGTGCCGCGCTCGGTCTCGTCGAGCACCTCCACAGGTTCGAAGGCCGCCTGCTCGTAGCGGGCGACGATCATCTGGGCGATACGCTCGCCGTCGCGGATGACAAAGTCGTCGGCCGAGAAATTGATGAGCAGCACCATGACCTCGCCACGGTAGTCGGCATCTACGGTTCCCGGGGTGTTGAGCACGGTGATGCCGTGCTTGAGTGCCAGACCACTGCGGGGTCGGATCTGGGCCTCATACCCTTCGGGCAGGGCGATGTGCAGGCCTGTGGGCACGAGACGGCGCTCCATGGGGTGGAGCACGATGCTTTCGTCGATATTGGCGCGCAGATCGAGGCCCGCGCTCTGTGGGGTGGCATAAGCCGGGAGCGGCTGATGACCGGTATTGACAACTTGAATCTTAACCATAGATTGTGCAAAAGTAATCAATTCTGACCACATTACTTAATTTTAAATATTAAAAAGAAGAAAAATGGGGATTTAAGCGTACCTTTGCAGGATAACACATCATCATGACCATGGACTGGAACAGACTCATATCCAACAAACGACTGGGACAGGAGGTGCGACACCCGCTGCGCCACGACGACCGCTCGGAGTTCAAGCGCGACAGCGACCGACTGATTTACTCGGCCCCCTTCCGCCGCCTGCAAAACAAGACACAAGTGTTCCCGCTGCCCGGCAGCATCTTCGTACACAACCGACTGACCCACTCGCTTGAGGTGTCGTCGCTCGGCAAGTCGCTCGGCGACGACGTGGCCCGCCTCATCATCGCCAAGCGGCCCGAGCTGCGCGGCACGCTCTTCGAAGAGATCGGCACCATCGTGCAGACGGCCGGACTGGCCCACGACATGGGCAACCCGCCTTTCGGACACTCGGGCGAGAAGGCCATCCAGACCTATTTCTCGGAAGACCAGGGCAGCTTCCTGTGCGAGCGGGTGAGCGAGACGTTCTGGAACGACATCACCCACTTCGAGGGCAACGCCAATGCTTTCCGCCTGCTCACCCACCGCTTTGCGGGTCGGCGCGCCGGAGGCTATGCCATGACCTATTCGGCGCTGGCCTCTATCGTCAAATACCCATACGCCAGTGCACTGGCCGGCAGTCACGGCAAGTTCGGATTCTTCACCTCGGAGGCCGGCACCTACCAGAAGATTGCCGATGAATTGGGCATTATTCGCCTCTCCGCGCCCGGTGAGCCCCTGCGCTACGCCCGCCATCCGCTGGCCTATCTCATGGAGGCGGCCGACGACATCTGCTACGAGATCATGGACATCGAAGACTCGCACAAACTGAAGATCCTGACCTACGACGAGACAGCCGACCTGCTGCTGGGCTTCTTCGAGGACGATGAAAAGGCCGAAATCAGGCTCCGACTGGAAGAGGAGCAGGTCACCGACCGCAATGAGCAGGTGGTGTATATGCGTGCCAGCGCGGTGGGCAAACTGGAGAACGAATGTGTGAAGGCTTTTGTGGCACATGAGGAAGATATTCTCAACGGCACCTTCAAGGGCAGCCTCATCGACAATATCTCTCCCTTGCAACGTGACGCCTACAAGCGTTGCGCCAAGGTGTCGTACCGCAAGATCTACCGCAGCAAGCCTGTGCTCGACGTGGAACTCAGCGGTTACAAGATCATGGAGACGCTCATGCAGACCCTCGTCAACGCGGCCGTACATCCCGAGAAGTACCACAGCCAGCAGCTCATCGGGCGCTTCAGCAGTCAGTACGACATCCAGAGCCCCGACCTTGAGACGCGCATCCAAGCCGTACTCGACTATATCAGCGGCATGACCGACGTATACGCGCTCGACATCTACCAGAAAATCAATGGCATCTCGCTGCCCATCATCTGACGGGAATAGCGAGGCTGTTGCCAATATCATACGATAAAATCGACGGTTTTAAGTGCTCAGGCCATTTGCCTTGAGCCTTAAAACCGTCGTTTTCGTCGATATCGCAGGCCCACCTTGTGTTCCGACATCAGCGCCCCACATCATCCTTCCACACTCCCCTAGCCATTCACCTGTATGTCATCCCTACTGCTCAGCTCCCTTTTCACGTCGCCTCGAAGCATCTTTCAACCCTCGCGAACATCCTTTAGGCACCATGCCCAACACCTTGCCGCGTGCTGCTTCGATTCGAACTACATCCTGCTTCGACTCGAATCACACGCTGGTTCGGCCCGAATCACACGCTGGTTCGGTCTGAATCACACGCTGGTTCAGTCCGAATCACACGCTGGTTCGGCCCGAAGCACGATGCCGCTCGTCAAACAACGCCCCACCGTTACAGTCCTTTCGCCGCACGACAAGGCACCTTTAGAACGATGAAACCGATGATTTCAGCATATCAAAGACACTCATTCGCCGTTACGTGCCGCCGCCTCAGGCTAATCATCAGCAAACAGCCGGACCTACGAACCACTGCATCACCACTGCATTTCCTTTTTGAAGGAACCACGAATTTCACAGTTTTCACGAATGCCAAGAACGGCGCATTCCGGGAGATAGGAATCTTGTCTTATCCCGCAAACTATCGACGCTGCGTCACCTTGATTTCGGCAAAAGAATCGTCCACATAAAGATACACGTAAAGTCTTCGGTTTTTGCCGGTGGTATTAGGCAATGCCGTAATCTTTAAACCTGCCCTATAGAGTTTGTATTTTACCGACACCCAGTCATATGTGACAATTATCGTGTCGTTTTCTCCCTTGCTGATGGTCGCCTCCCCATTTCCGTTATAGTCATGGATGTCCACATCATAAAAACTGCTTGTACCCGGACAATCTTTCAAGCCACCCTCTTTTCCAAATTCCACCTTGGAAGGATATCCATAATTATCAGAATTCCAACAAGACGCAAGCAAGAACAATGACAACAAAAATGTAAGCAACGTTTTCATTTTCATATCTGCAATTATATTGGTTTATTGTATGTGATTATACGTATATGGTGGTTGTATTTCGTGTTTTTCTTATCCATCCAAGGGTAATCATAATCATTCTTGTCACTATTAAGTTTAAAAACACCATCAACATAATATCCATTACAACGCCCTTCCCATCCAAAATCACAATGCACCATTTTGCATGTGTCTGGCATTGTAGTCGTACCAATTAGGCTACCATTCCTATATTGTTTTGTAATCTTTTGTCTTACTTTTACTTTATAACCATCTATAATCCAAGCATGACTATCCCATACCCTGATGCCTGGGACTGCATAAATAATCACGGGGCAGTTATTGTTTATCATCGAAGTAACCCTGTCATATCTGTAGTTGAATCTGTTCACATCACCATATCCTATTTTCTTTAAGAAAGAAGATGCCTTTGATGGGAATGTAAAAGTTCCCTTATAGAAATACATCCAACCGCACATTTCAGAAATACCTTTTAATAGCACAGCAGCAGATGACTTGCCAAGAGTTGTATTTACATTGTTCAAGGCATCCCAATCGACAGTATAACCATTATACGTAAACATCCCAGGCCGCCTGAAATGTGTTAAAACTTTGGCTAACGACAAAGGAAAACATCCTGCTTGCGCTTTTTTCTTATGTCCAAAAAGAATGTATCTTCGCCTATAAGGATACAAATCGTTAAATGGAGATTTTTGCCTCCATCCAACATATGCACTTAATATATTATTGGTACGCTGGACGTCTTTCCAGTCTGAGTATGTTATATTGGTTGTATAAGAGTTTTTGTGAGTCCTACCATTTCCTCCTTCAACAACTTCATTCATTGCATAATCTACACAATATGATAAAACAACTCTTCTATCATTATACTCACGAGCTTCCATAGTTCTCGTAGCAGGCAGGCTATCTTCTTCAAAGAAATTTCCTACCCAATGATCATCCTGTGTTTCATCATAGGTGGAAAATGTGTTCGGATTAAGAAAAACCTCATCAGGATAATCCTCTACCGTGAATAAACCATCACCTGTTGTAGGATAATCTCTATCTACATAAGTTTCTTTATTCTTGAAAAAAGAGGCTACTGCATCTACATCCGCTTTCGTTAAGTTGCTCTTGTCTGCTACTGCTATAACTCCCTCTTGAATTCTGTCATCTGCCGCCAATATTGCAAATCCCTGATCCTCTGAGAAATTCGCAACATATATTACATTCTCAGCACCCTTTGTCGCCATTGCTCGTGTGGTAACCTTTTCTAAATTCATTGGGATAACATTCATAACCTTTGGAAGGGAGCCATTTGACCGTGTGGAATTAGTTTCTAAAGTTTCCCACCCTTATAAAAGTGGCTTGAAATAACAGTTTCTCAATAATTATTGGTATCTTTGTAGTATCCAATTACATTGAATATCAATAAATTAAAGAGCAACTGTTATGAATGCAAAAATAGATAATTTAAGC
>JBHAFS010000116.1:0-14697 GCA_041856205.1 Prevotella sp. | reverse complement strand
TTTGTCAGATTTCGAGACTATCTTCGAGATCAAATTGCAAGTGAGCGAAGGAGTTATGCGGGCATAACGACTGAGCGAATGTTCGTGCCAGCGAGTGTCATCGAGCTTGCTCATTTGACCGAGCGCAGCCGAACTTCAGCCGCAGGCTAACCGGCAATTTGAGCCGAAGAGAGGCCGAAAGATGGCAAAACGTAACCCATAATTTAATCATTTTGTTACGGTGGTAATTAATAGAACCCACCTATAGTCAACACCCTGGATTGTTACTCTATACAGCATAATTGGCAACGGCTCGATTATTGGGCGTTCATGGCAGATATTACTCAGTCCATGGGATAATGTACGCCCCACTCATGTCTCAGAGCATCCATCTGGCGCATAATAGACAAAGTCTCTTTGTGTGGCATCAAGGGCGACTCAAGTTCTTTGGACTCCAAGCAACGTCTGCACTCCATCACCTGATATTCGTAACCTGTCACCATGTCAGCCGGACGAGAAATGGTTTCCACAAGTTGATAGTCGCGAAAAACCTCCACCAACTCCGGGCAGTTGACGTTGTCGACACGAATATACCCCTCTGTACCACTAATGATACCCTGCCGGTCATTCAAGCATAGAGCCCCAGCCTGTAAATTAGCCATTTTTCCATCGCGGTAAGTTAGTGAGATACTCTCGTGCAGGTCAACCCCGGTAGCCCCTAAAAGACAGTTGGTTACCGTCTTCACGATGTCTGCACCAAAATACATCCGCGCGAAGTTCAGTACATAGACCCCCAAGTCCAACAAGGCTCCTCCACAAAGATCAGGCCTTAGGATGCGTTCCTTGTTCTCCATGTTATAGCATAGGGTAGCCGTCAGCACACGTGGCTCACCGATGATGCCACTCTGCATCAACTCTCTGACTTTCATTGAAAGTGGCATGTAGCGGGTCCAGATGGCTTCTGTCACAAACACTCCCTCGCTTCTGGCAGTGGCAAGCAGCACCTTAGCCTGACGAGCATTTGCGGTGAACGATTTCTCAACGAGCACTGCCTTTTGATGCTTCACGGCCAACATGGCGTGGTCGTAATGGTGCGAATGAGGCGTGGCTATATACACTAAATCGACCTTCGGGTCTTCAACCAACTGCTCATAACTGCAATAGGCTTTCTCGACCGCCCAAGCCTTGGCAAATGCTTCTGCCTTTTGCAGTGATCGCGATGCGATAGCATAGACGCTATAGTCAGGCAGCGGTGCCAGCGAGGCAGCCATTTTTTCTGCAATCCAGCCTGCTCCAATGATTCCTACGTTGAACATTTTCCTATGATGTCTATCCTTCCTAGTTATCGGGCCATGCGGTATATGACCTCCATGTCACTGGCATCGAGCACCTTGAATGAACCGTGTTTCACAGAATAATTACGACTGCACTTACGTACCATCTCTTTGATTTCCGCGTCGGTCACGTTACGGCCAATGAGCTCATGGATGTTGATTGGCATGCCAATGGCACGATAAAACCGCTCCATGGCTTCGATGCCTTTCAAAGCCGTACCCTCGGGGTCGGTGAAGTCATTGGCCACACCCATCACATTGACCGCATAACGTGCAAAACGGCTCACGTCTTCGTTCATCACGTAGCGGGCCCAGCTAGGCCAAACGGCAGCCAGTCCGGCGCCGTGCGTCACATCAAACATAGCACTCAACTCGTGCTCTAATTGATGGGTGGCCCAGTCGTCACGACGGCCGCACCCTGTCAGTCCGTTGTGGGCGAGACTTCCTCCCCACATAATCTGGGCACGATTACGGTAGTCTGAGGGGTCTTTCAGTACAGCAAACACACTGTCGATCATGGTGCGCATGATGCTCTCGGTGAGATTGTCGGTAAGCGTCATATCGCCATCGTGTGAAAAATAACGCTCCATCATATGCATCATGATGTCAGTGACCCCAGCTGCTGTCTGGTAGGCAGGCAGCGTGAAAGTGCGCTCCGGATTCATGATGGCAAACTTAGGGCGACTCAGGTTGTTGGAATAACCCAACTTCACATCGCCATCTTCGTTAGTGATGACGCTCGACTCGCTCATCTCGCTGCCAGCGGCAGGGATAGTGAGTACCGAGCCCAATGGCAGGCAACTGGTGGGGACAGACCTGCCGGCATAGAAATCCCACACATTTCCATCATAAGGCACGCCGTAAGCAATGGCCTTTGCCGAATCGATGACACTGCCACCACCCACAGCCAAGATAAAGTCTATCTTTTCGCGGCAGCAAATCTCGATGCCCTCATGTACTTTAGACAGTCGCGGATTTGGCACAACGCCTCCCAGCATAGTATAGGATATGTCACTCTCCTGCAAAAGGTGGCGTACTTTTTCGAGCAACCCCGACTTAAGGGCACTCTGTCCGCCATAGTGCAACAAAACACGGTGACCGTTATATTGCTTGACCAACTCGCCGACATGCTCCTCAGCCTGCCTGCCAAAAATTACCTGCGTAGGCGCATAATAATTAAAATCTATCATATCGTTGATATATATAATTAAGGTAAATATAGTAGCTATTATTTATTTAGACGTAACTTTTATGTCAATGTTTAAAGTAAATGCGTTTTTTTATCTCCAAGCCTTTGACCCTTCAACAGAGCTGGACCATAATGGTTAAAAAAATCGCCTTCGTATTGCTCGAAGGCGATTTATGAATATTGGATATTGTCTTATTTGATAATGCCCTGCTCTGCAAATATCTTTTTCAGAATCTGCACACCTCGTTCCACTTGCTCAATGCTATGGCTTGCCATGAGCGCAAAACGTACAAGCGTATCGGTAGGCGCACAGGCCGGGGGAATGACCGGGTTGATAAACACACCTGCGTCGAAAGCCAGCTTGGTCACCGTGAAGGTCTTCGTGGCATCGCGGACATACAAGGGAATAATAGGACTCTCGGTCTCACCAATCTCGAAGCCCTCCTCTCGGAAACGCTTCAGGGCATAGTTGGTCACATCCCACAGATGTGCTATGCGCTCGGGCTCCTCCTGCAAGATATGAAGGGCCTCAAGGGCTGCTGCGGTGGCAGCAGGCGTATCGCTGGCAGAGAAGATATAGGTGCGGCAAGTGTGGCGCAGGTAATTGATGGTATCGAAGTCTGCGGCAATGAATCCACCGATTGATGCCAGACTCTTCGAGAAGGTACCCATAATGAGGTCAACCTCGTCTTGCAAGCCGAAGTAGTTGCATACACCACGACCCTGATCGCCGAACACACCCAGACCATGGGCCTCGTCGACCATGATAGAACAGTTGTATTTGTGCTTGAGTTTTACGATCTCAGGTAGCTTGGCCAAGTCACCTTCCATTGAGAACACTCCATCAACGATAATCAACTTTACGGCTTCGTGGGGCAGTTTCTGAAGCACACGCTCCAAATCCTCCATATCGTTGTGCTTGTAATGGAGCTGAGTTGCAAAACTGAGACGGCGCCCATCCACGATAGATGCGTGGTCACGATCGTCGCAGATGATATAGTCGCCACGGCCAACCACCGCAGGAATCACACCCGAGTTGACCGAGAAACCTGTAGAGAAGCACAATGCATCGTCTTTTTGTTCAAAGGCAGCAAGCTCTTTCTCCAACTGTACATGGAGGTCGAGCGTACCATTGAGGAATCGGCTTCCAGCACAGCCAGAGCCGTACTTGACGAGAGCCTGCTGAGCAGCGTTAATCACACGGTCGTCGCCCGTAAGGCCCGTATAGGCATTACTACCAAACATAAGCACCTTATGACCTTCCATGGTCACCTCGGGGCCTTGCTTGCTGGTAATCTCTCTGAAATAGGGGTAAACTCCTGCCTCCATGTATTCTTGAGGCAACCGATAGCTTTTGTATCTTTCTTGTAACTGTCCCATTTTAAAATAGGTGTAGAAAACTACGATATATTATAATTAGGTTGCAAAGGTACGAAAAAGAACTAAGAAAGCGCACAAAAAACCGAGAAATCGTCAAAACTGCAAAATTTATGCGAATAAAAATGAGAATCCATAAAAAAACAATTAAATTTGTACGACAAAATAAGAGAATATGAAAAAACGACTCCTCTTCATCATTAACCCCATCTCAGGCACTGCGCGCAAGAGGAATATTCCTACAGCAATTAGCAAATACCTCGATGTCAATAAGTTTGAATATGAGATTGAGGAGACTCAATATGCTGGCCATGCCACTGAACTGGCCCGAAAAGCATGTACCGACGGCATCGATATCGTCGTGGCTGTGGGTGGCGATGGAACCGTGAACGAGGTGGCGCGTGCTCTGGTTCACACCAACACGGCATTGGGTATTATTCCTTACGGTTCAGGCAATGGCTTGGCAAGACATTTGCTATTGCCCCTAAACATCAAGAAAAGCATCGAAGTGCTGAATGAGGCCCAAATTCACGACTTAGACTACGGCATCATCAACGACATACCGTTCTTCTGCACCTGTGGCATGGGCTTTGATGCCTTTGTCAGCATGAAGTTTGCGCAGGCCGGAAAGCGAGGAGCTATCACCTATGTACAGAAAGTGCTGGAGGAAGGAGTCAAGTATAAGCCAGAGATGTATGATATAGAAGCTGGTACCGACCGGACAAGCTACAAGGCTTTCCTCATCTCTTGCGCCAATGCTTCGCAGTACGGCAACAATGCCTATATCGCCCCACAGGCATCGATGAGCGATGGACTGATGGACGTAATCATTATGGAGCCCTTTGATGTATTGGAAGCACCGCAGATTGCCATTGACATGTTCAGCAAGACACTGAACAAAAGCTCTAAAATCAAAACTTTCAGAACCAAGAAACTCTGTATCCACCGCTCCCAGCCAGGTGTGATCCATTATGACGGCGATCCGGTGATGTCGGGAGCCGACATCGACATACAGATTGTGGAAAAAGGCATCAAGATTGTTGTCAACCCGTTCGGCAACAAAGACCAGAGAAAACCTAATGCCATACAAACTGCTGCTGCCGAGCTATTTAATGAGATCAACGAGGTACGCGACGACATTGCTCGACGTACTCGACGTGGAATGGCCCTTACCAAACTAATTCAAAAAAAGATCGAGAAGAACCTGCCTGGCATCTGAAACTTGTACACAATCATTCGATATAGTTTATAGGCGTTAGAGCCATAGGTTTTAAGCCAAGCTTTGATATCAACGTATGTAAAAATTTTTAGTCAAGTTATCATACCATTCACTGCGTTTACCATCTTTTTCCAAAAGATATTGCTCAGATGTTTCCATCTCACCTTGTCGATGTCGCGAAAACGCAAGTAGACAGCGTTTAGGTGATTTGTCAAGGGTAGTTTTCAACATGACCTTCCTGGAGAGGTAAAATCCTGACAGATATGCCTCAGTAACAAATGGGTCTAGCAGTTCTGCAGGCATCACAACACTCAGTTCTCCATTTTGATTTAACCAACTGCTTGCAAACTTGAAGATTGCCTTGTATGGCAGGCTGTCTGCGTGACGAGCTAAGTTCCGAGATGCATCAGGATTTTTCAATCCATTCAAAAAAAATGGCGGATTAGAAACAATGGCATCGTAGGATTTGACTGGCAAAAACGATTGCAGCGACAGGGCACGAATGTCAATGCGACCGGAAAAAACCGAAGTCGCCACATTCTCACGAGCCTGCTGCGCCGCCTCAGGGTCAATTTCCACTCCGTCGACATGGGCTTCCGGGAAACGCTGCGCCATCATCAGCGCAATGAGGCCCGTACCGCAACCGATGTCCAGAATGTGATGCCCTCCACGTGCCCAGGCTCCGACCAACACGCCATCTGTGCCCACTTTCATCGCACAACGGTCTTGACGAATCTCAAATTGCTTGAATGTAAAACTACTGTTCATCGATTTATTAACGATAAATGGTAATCTTTATTTTATCTTGTGTCCCAAACCAACATTTTTTATATACCTTATATATAGGTATCTGCTAGAATTTGTTTACCTTTGCAAACTATTATAGAACAACCACAGCCTCCCAAGGGCAAGTTTTAGGATAAAACAATGAACAAGAAACCAAGTAATTCTATTCAGATGTTTGCCGATTTTGAAGGTGACATCGAGAATTTGTTCCAAACGGAAGCTCCAGCAGAGATACCAGTACTCGCAACTCGTAATATGGTCATCTTTCCGGGTGTACTCGTGCCCATCTTGATTGGTCGCAAAGCAAGCATGAACCTTGCCAAACGACTGGGAAAATCATCCTCAGACAATATTTGCGCTATTTTTTGCCAAAAGAATTCTGACGTAGAAACTCCAGGCGCTGGTGACCTATACAATGTGGGCGTTTATGCTCATCTGGTACGCATCATCGAGATGCCAAACCCCGACACTGTGACAGCTATCTTCCAGGCTCAAAGTAAGTGTAAGCTTGAGAAGATAATCGCTGTGAAGCCATATTACAAAGGCATCGTCTCTCCCTTAGCAGAAGTACTGCCCGACGACAAGGACCGTGAGTTTATTACACTTGCCGAGGATTTGCGTGCAACAACTGAAGAACTCATCAAGAAAAGCGAGGACATACCCGACGATATGCTCATGACCATCAGGAATCTGAGCAACGATGTCATGCTCACCAACTTTGTGTGCACAAACCTACCGTTCTCGGTCAAGGATAAGATCAGCATGATCAAGAAAGACAACCTCAAAGACCGCATCATAGAGCTGCTGAGGAACGAGAACCGTGAGTTGCAGCTGCAACAACTGAAAAACCAGATCCACGAGAAGACCCGCGAAGATTTGGACGAGCAGCAGAGAGAGTACTTCCTGCAGCAGCAGATGAAGAACATCAAGGCAGAACTCGGCGGTGGGGAAAAATCTCCCGAAAAACAGGAACTCGAAGAGAAGGCCAAAACAAAAAAATGGCCCGAAGACATTGCCACAATCTTCTACAAGGAACTCGACAAACTAGACTTGCTCAATCCGCAAGGTCCCGAATATAGCGTTCAGTTTAACTATCTCCAACAGATGGTAGCCTTACCCTGGAGAGAATATACCCAGGACAACCTTGACCTGCAACGTGCGCAGAAGATACTCGATCGCGACCATTACGGCATGGAAAAGGTAAAGGAGCGCATCCTGGAATACCTGGCTGTGCTTCAGTTGCGCGGCGACCTCAAGTCGCCCATTATCTGCCTTTACGGCCCTCCGGGTGTAGGAAAGACATCACTGGGCAAGAGCGTGGCCAACGGCATGAAGCGCAAATATGTCAGGATGTCGCTGGGCGGACTCCACGATGAGAGCGAGATCCGTGGTCACCGCCGCACCTATGTGGGTGCTATGCCTGGACGTATCATCAAGAATATCCAGAAGGCAGGGTCTTCAAACCCTGTGTTCATTCTTGACGAGATCGACAAGGTGACGCAGAATACCATTAACGGCGACCCCTCATCAGCTTTGCTCGAAGTGCTCGACCCCGAACAGAACTCAGCCTTCCACGACAACTTCCTGGATGTAGACTATGACCTGTCGAAGGTGTTGTTCATTGCCACGGCCAATGATCTGAACAGCATCCCCCGCCCCTTGCTCGACCGAATGGAAATCATCGAAGTGTCGGGATATATCACCGAGGAGAAGGTAGAGATTGCAAAGCGCCATCTGGTGCCTCGCGAGCTGGCCAACACTGGTCTTGACGCACATACGCCGAAAATCAAATTCAGCAAGGCGGCGCTCGAAAAGATCATCGAGTCATACACACGTGAAAGTGGCGTGCGCCAACTTGAAAAGCAAATCAACAAGGCGCTGCGCAAGATGGCTTTCCGCAAGGCTCTCGATGGCAAGCTGGAGGCCACAAGCATCACACCTGCCGAAATTGAAGACTTGCTGGGCAAGCCGCCTTTCTACCGTGACATTTACCAAGGCAATGAATATGCCGGTGTGGTGACCGGACTGGCATGGACCAGTGTGGGTGGCGAGATACTCTTTATTGAAACCTCACTGGCCAAAGGTAAAGGCGGCAAGCTGACCCTCACGGGCAACCTCGGCGATGTGATGAAAGAAAGTGCCATCATCGCCCTGCAGTATGTCAAGGCTCACTGCGACAGTCTGCAGATCGATCACCGCATCTTCGACAACTGGGACATCCACATCCACGTTCCCGAAGGGGCAACACCCAAGGATGGTCCTTCTGCCGGCATCACCATCGCCACATCCATTGCTTCGGCTGTCACACAACGCAAGGTACGCAAGAACACGGCTATGACAGGCGAAATCACCCTGCGGGGCAAAGTGCTGCCTGTGGGCGGTATCAAGGAGAAGATTCTTGCGGCCAAACGAGCCGGCATCACTGACATCCTGATGTGCAAGGACAACCAGAAAGACATCGAGGAGATACCCGAGAAATACCGAAAAGGCGTGGAATTCCACTATGTGGAGAACGTTCAAGACGTATGGGACTTTGCACTTACCGACGAGATTGTCAACCACCCCCTCGACTTGAGCATCCATGAGGAGACCAAGGCTGTGAACGACTGATCGACAACCACATCAACGACAAAGCACGACGAAAACAAGACCAGTGACAAATGACATTTGAACTGCAACACACCGACCCGGCCAGCGACGCACGCACCGGCCTTATCACCACTGACCACGGACAAATCAAGACCCCGATCTTCATGCCCGTGGGCACCTGCGGAAGCGTCAAGGGCGTCCACTTCAATGAATTGCGCGAACAGGTCAAGGCCCAGATCATCCTTGGCAACACCTACCACCTCTATCTGCGCCCGGGGCTCGACGTGCTCAGGGCAGCCGGAGGACTCCACGGTTTCAACGGCTGGGACCGCCCCATCCTCACCGACAGCGGCGGCTTCCAGGTCTTCTCGCTGACCGGTATCAGGAAGTTGAGGGAGGAAGGCTGTGAGTTTCGCTCGCACATCGACGGCTCAAAGCACATCTTCACTCCAGAGAACGTGATGGATACTGAGCGCATTATCGGTGCCGACATCATGATGGCTTTCGATGAATGTCCCCCGGGACAGAGCGACTACCAATATGCCAAACAGTCGCTGGCCATGACCCAGCGATGGCTCGACCGTTGCATCAAGCGTTTCAACGAGACCGAGCCACTATACGGGCACCGGCAGAGCCTCTTCCCTATCGTTCAAGGATGTACGTTCAAGGACCTGAGGTCAGAGGCTGCCAAATTCGTGGCCGATAAGGGAGCCGATGGCAACGCCATCGGCGGATTGGCTGTCGGCGAGCCGACCGAGGTAATGTACGAGATGATTGAGGTGGTCAACGATATCCTGCCCAAAGACAAACCACGATACCTCATGGGCGTGGGCACACCGCAGAACATTCTCGAGGCCATCGAACGCGGAGTGGATATGTTCGATTGCGTGATGCCCACGCGTAACGGGCGCAATGCCATGCTCTTCACTTATCAAGGCACGATGAACATGAGAAACAAGAAATGGGAGACCGACTTCTCGCCCATCGACCCCGAAGGATGCGATGTCGACCGTATTTACACCAAGGCATACCTGCACCACCTCTTCAAGGCCGGGGAGCTGTTGGCCATGCAGATTGCCAGCATCCATAACCTGGCGTTCTATCTGCGACTCGTCACCGATGCGCGCCAGCACATCGAGCAGGGCGACTTCGTAGCATGGAAAACATCTGTGATCGACCAACTTGGAAGAAGGGTTTAATCTTGCAGTAAAGGCGAAAGTAACGAAGTTCTCATGAGTAATTTTAGCAAAATCCGCAAACATCACAAGCGCTACAAGGCACGCCGATGGCTGAGCCGTCACCCGGCCTGGCTGCACCGGCTTTTCGGGTGGGTGAATGGGCATACCAAACTGTTGCAGAGGATGTGCAGATGGGCTGGAAAAAAACTGAGCATCTTGAGCATTATTAATCCGTTTCGCTACATCAAGCGCATGGATTGGTACATCATCAAGAAATTCATTGGCACCTATTTCTTCTCCATCATTCTCATTATCTCGATTTCCATCGTCTTCGATTTCAATGAGAACTTGGCAAAGTTTTCTCAATACCATGCACCGATGAGTGCCATCATATTCGATTACTATGCCAACTTCATCCCCTACTTCGCCAATCTGTTCAGCGCGCTGTTCGTGTTTATTGCGGTGATCTACTTCACTTCAAAGCTGGCGGGTAACTCTGAGATCATTGCCATGCTGGCCACGGGCATCTCTTTCAAGCGACTGCTTCGGCCATACATGATTTCGTGTATCCTCATTGCCGGTATGTCCTTTTATCTCTCTGCCTATGTCATTCCTCACGGCAATGTCATCCGACAAAACTTTGAGTCGATGTACAAGAACAAGAAGAAAATCACCTCTGCCGAGAACGTACAACTGCAGGTTGGCCGTGGTGTTATAGCTTACATCCAGCACTACGACAACGAACAGAAACGGGGATACGGCTTCTGTCTCGATAAATTCGAGAACAAGAAGCTGGTCTCGCATCTCACGGCCATGGAGGTGCACTACGACACGGTGTCCGACTCGAAGTACCACTGGAAACTGAGCAACTGGAAGATCCGAAAACTGAAAGGACTGCGTGAGCATATCACGAGCGGAGCACAGATGGACTCGCTCATCCAGATGGAGCCCATGGACTTGGTGTATTCCAAAGGACAGCAAGAGACGTTCACATCACCCGAACTCAAGGACTATATCTCCAAGCAGATTGACAGAGGTTCGGGCAATGTAGTGCAGTATCAGGTGGAGTATCACAAGCGAATAGCGGCATCTTTCGCTTCTTTCATCCTGACGATCATCGGCGCGTCACTGTCTTCCAGAAAGCGCAAGGGAGGTATGGGGCTGTATCTGGGTATAGGTCTGGCTTTGAGCTTTGCCTATATCATGCTTCAGACGGTCTCTGCCACCTTTGCAGTCAACGCAGATTTTCCTCCCATGCTGGCCGCTTGGGTCCCAAACATTATTTTTGCAGTCATAGCATTCATTTGCTATCGATATGCACCTAACTAAGAAGGAGTGGGACGACCCAAACCTTCATTTAAAAAAGACAGAAAAGAATCATGAAATTTGAAGATTTAGATTTAAACAACGACATTTTGGACGCACTCTACGATATGCGATTCGACGAATGTACACCGGTTCAGGAGAACTGCATACCCGCGATACTTGAAGGCAAAGACATGCTCGGCGTAGCACAGACAGGAACCGGTAAGACTGCCGCCTACCTCCTCCCCATCCTGTCGAAACTGGACGATGGAGGCTATCCGGCCGATGCGGTGAACTGTGTCATCATGTCGCCCACCCGCGAACTGGCTCAGCAGATCGACCAGGCCATGCAGGGTTTCTCGTATTACATCCCCGATGTGTCTAGCGTTGCTGTATATGGAGGCAACGATGGCAACCGCTACGATCAGGAACTGAAAAGCATGCGACTCGGTGCCGATGTTATCATCGCCACACCCGGACGCCTCATCTCACACATCAGTCTGGGTAACGTTGACCTCAGCCGCGTGAGCTTCTTCGTGCTCGACGAGGCTGACCGTATGCTCGACATGGGCTTCTCGGAGGATATCATGAAAATTGCCTCCAAACTTCCCAAAACCTGCCAGACCATCATGTTCTCGGCTACCATGCCCAAGGAGATTGAAAAGATGGCCCAAAACCTGCTCAAAGACCCGGTGAAGATCAAGCTCGCCGTGAGCAAACCGGCAGAGAAGATCAAGCAAAGTGCCTATATCTGCTTTGAGACTCAGAAGATAGACATCATCAAAGAGATTTTCAAAGCCGGCGACCTGAAGCGTGTCATCGTCTTCTCGGGCTCCAAGCAAAAGGTAAAGCATATCAACCAGGCCCTGACCCGCCTGCACATCAACAGCGATGAGATGCACTCAGACCTCGACCAGGCCCAGCGCGATGAGGTAATGTTCAAGTTCAAGAGCGGACAAATCGACGTGCTTGTGGCTACAGATATTGTGGCACGCGGCATCGACATCGACGACATCGCTATGGTCATCAACTACGACGTGCCGCACGACGCAGAAGACTATGTTCACCGTATCGGTCGTACCGCGCGTGCCGACCGTGATGGCATTGCCTACACATTTGTCAATGAGGACGACATGTTTGCCTTCCACCAGATTGAGAAATTCCTGGAGAAAGACATCGAAAAAAATCCCCTTCCTGCCGATTGTGGCGAAGGTCCCGAATACACGACATCCAAAAGACCCGGTAAGACCTCGGCCAAAAACCGCCGCCGCCAAGACCGCGACAACACCTCACACCGTAAGTCCAAGCAGCACGACCATGGCCGCAGGCCACCCAAGGCTGAAGCACAGGACAAAGGCCAGCAGGCGAACAAGGTAACCGATGACAAGGCCCAGGATGCCAAACCCACAACAAAGACCGAAACACAAGAGGAACAGCGCGGTGAGCGCCAGCCTAGAAACAACGATCGCAGGGAAGGACGGCAAAACCGCGAACGTCAGGACACTCCCCGCGACCGCCAGGACAAGAACCGCGACCGCCAGGACAAGAACCGCGACGGAAGGCCTGCACGACGTGAAGGCCAAAGGCCCAACGACGGCAATCAGCAGCCGGGCGAAGGCGAGGCCCGCAGAGAGCAGCGCAAGGGCAACAACCCCAGAAATGGAAATGCCCGCAACCAGAATCGCAACAGCAACAAGCCCCGCAAGCCAAGACAGAACGACGACCGACGCAATGAGGAACGGACGTCAGTGGCCAACCCCGCAACCATAACGCAAAACAAAGAGGGAGGGCTCAAGTCGCTGATCAAGCGCCCCCTGAAATGGTTGAAATCGTTCAAGAAATCATAGGCCACAGCCCATCAAACATCATTTTTAATGCTACATTTTATATCGTTCGGTAGTGGGAGTAGCGGAAATTGCAGCTACCTATATACCGAGAATGGCGGCATCCTCATCGATGCCGGTGTGGGCCTGCGGACGCTGAAAAAGTATTTCAAGAATTACGGCCTTCAGATTCCCGACATCAGACACATCCTCATCACGCACGACCACGCCGACCATGTCAGGTCGGTGGGTAGTGTGAGCAAGGAGTATGGCCTGCCCGTTTATACCACCGAAAAGGTTCATCATGGCATTGAGGTCAACTGGTGCGTGCGCTATAAGATTCCCTCCGAACGCGTCAAGGTTATCGCCAAGGACGAGCCCTTCGTGCTTGATGACTTCAAGATCACCCCTTTTGGTATACCTCACGACAGCTCCGACAATGTGGGCTACTGCATCGAGTGCGAGGGCAAAACCTTCGTGCTCATGACCGACATCGGGCATCTCACCCCCGAGATCACGAGCTATATCAGCAAGGCCAACTATCTGGTCATCGAGGCCGACTATGAGGTGGAGATGCTTGCACATGGCCCCTACCCTGCTCATCTCAAGAGTCGCATCAGTGGCCCCTTCGGTCACATGAGCAACCAGGAGTGCGGACAGGCATTGGCCGAGAATGCCACACCTAGCCTGCGCCATGTATGGCTCTGCCACCTGAGCAACGAGAACAACCATCCCGACCTGGCTGAGAAGACGGTCAAGCAGATTCTACAGTCGCATGGCATCGTTGCCAGCATGGGCGCAGGAGCCGACTTCCAACTAGATGTCCTCAAGCGCAAGACGCCCTCCGAAATATACACTTTAGATTGATCCTCCCGTTCGGCCAAGACTTTGCCTTCCTATTCTAGAAGGGCATGCCCACCGCAAAGTGGAAGGCAAAGTCTCTGCTGAACTTGGGATGGAAGATAGCCCAGTGCTCTTGCTGGGTGGTGTACGCCGGGTTGACCGCTTTCATTCCCATGTCAAACCGGATAATAAAATAATCGAAGTTCAACCGCAGTCCTATGCCATAGTTTACGGCAATCTGCTTATAAAACTCATTGAACTTGAACTGTCCTCCCGGCTGGTCTGCATAGTCGCGCAGGGTCCAGATATTTCCAGCATCCACAAACGCGGCCCCATTCAACTTCCAGAAGAGATAGGTGCGGTACTCGGCGTTAAGGTCGAGCTTCATGTCGCCCGTCTGGTTGATGAAGTCGATACGCCCGTCAGTACCCCGATAACTGCCGGGACCCAGTTCGCGTACACTCCATCCTCTCATGCTATTGGCACCGCCCGAGAAATAACGTTTCTCGAAAGGCAGCATACTGCTGTTGCCATAAGGCCAGGCCACGCCCAGTGCCCCATGCAATACCAGCGTGTTGTGCGTGTCGAAATGGAACAAGTGGGTATAGTCTACGTCAAACTTCACGTATTGCGCATAGGCAATGTTCAATAGAGTGTATTGCCCGTCCTCGTTTTTCTTGAATCCAGCAATGTTGGCGACACCGTTCAACAAGTTGCCGGCTGTCTCCACATTGGCCCTGATGGCATTGTTGCTGTTGCTGTAGGTCACGCCAAAACCCATCTTCATAATAAAGAGGTCTTCGTAGTTATAGCGCAAGATGGCGTTGCGGTTCGACACACTGTCCAGATAGTCGTGCTTGAAAGTCTCGCTGATCCACGGCATGTAAACATAATTGAGGTCGAGCACGTCCAGCCTGTAGGTGGTGTGGTGTGCCGGCTCCGCCCAGCGGTATCGCCAGGCCGTTGAGAATACTCGGCGGTGAAACTCCGGTCGGTTCTGCAAGTCCCACGACACCGACAGCTCCGATGTGGCGTTGCTGCGTCGCTTGAATGTCGGCGAAAGAAAGGGGGCTAT
>JBHAFS010000115.1:0-38762 GCA_041856205.1 Prevotella sp. | reverse complement strand
GCTAAAGATGGATTACCCACACGATTCGTTATAGAGCCATTTTTGTTTTAGCAACGCAAAAGTACAAACTCTTTGGGGAAGTCAGCGGACTTCCCATTTTTTTTACTGTGGCAACCGTGTCAATATTATTTGCTTGGCCTCATACTGTCAATCTTTTGGTTTTATCGGACAGCAATATTTAAGGTGGGTTCTATTAATTACCACCGAAATCAAGACATAAAATCCTGGGTTACGTTTTGCCATCTTTCGGTCTCTCTTCGGTTCAAATTGCAATCTGACCTCGAAGACAGTCTCGAAATCTGACAAAGCTAATTAATAGGACCCACCTTTAAAACGTAAAGACTATGACGTTTAAGAATCAATTCGCTTTAGGACAGGCACAGAACGAAGGTTCTGCCTGCGGCACAGCATGTGGTGCCAGTGACAAACCCGCTGAAAAGCCATCAGCTTGCGGCTCAGCCTGCGGAGCAGGCGATAAACCCGACGAGGCTCCCCAGCAGCAGCCTTCGGCCTGCGGCTCGGCCTGTGGCGCCGGCGACAAGTAACCTTTCATCCCACTATCGGCAAATGGAATATTTCGCTTTTCAATGGCACATCACCGAGGCCTGTGACCAACGGTGCAAGCATTGCTATATCTATGCCCTAGGCTCGCACGCCAAGTTCAAACAGATGAAGGTGGACGACATGGTACGTGTGCTCGACAACATCGAGGACTTTGGCCGCAAGGCCCACCGCCAGCCCTATCTCTATGTCACGGGCGGCGACCCCATCCTGCACCCGCAGTTCTGGACATTGGCCCAGATGCTCCAAGAGCGGGATATTCCGTTTGCCTTGCTGGGCAACCCCTTTCATCTCGACGACGACACCTGCCGACGCCTCAAGCAGTATGGCTGTCGCAAGTATCAGCTGTCTATCGACGGACTGGAGCAGACCCATGACCGCATCCGCCGGCCGGGAAGCTACCAGGAGACGTGGCAGGCCATCCCCCCACTCCAGCGTGCAGGTATCGATGTGGCCGTCATGACAACCGTCTCGCAATGGAACTACCAAGAGCTGCCACAGATTATTGACGCCGTAGTGGAACACCATGTGGACATCTTTGCCTTCTCACGCTACTGTCCCGATGCCGACTCGCGCGACATCTGCTGCACGCCCGAACAATATCGCTGGCTGCTGTCGGCCTGCTGGGACAAGTTCCAGGAGCACAAGGATGCGCACACCTTCTTTAGCCTGAAAGACCACCTATGGACACTCTTCAAGTATGAGCGCGGACTGTTCAACCCCGCCGACTATCCCAAACAGGATGTCATCTACGACGGGTGCAACTGCGGCAACGCGCATTTCACCATCCTGAGCGATGGCGCATGCTATGCCTGCCGACGCATGGAGAGCAAGGTGGGCAACGCACTCGAAGACAACCTATACGACCTCTTTACCGGCCCAGAGATGGACAAGTACCGGCAGTATGACAAGTTCGAGAAGTGTGCCGACTGCGAACTCCTCCGGTTCTGCCGCGGATGTCCGGCCGTGGCCAAGGGCTACCATGGCAGCATGTATGCCCCCGACCCCGAATGCTGGAAAGAACTGAAGGTCGTATAAAAGGTTGCGCTATAGTCAGAGTCCTTCAATGCTCTCCTCTATCGCCGTCAGTACCTGGTCGAGCACCTCGGGGGTGTGGCATGCCGAGATGAAGTTGCCCTCAAACTGCGAGGGCGACACATAGATGCCCCGGCTGAGCATACGGTTGAAGTAGACGGCGAAACGCTGCTGGTCGCTGTTGCGCGCGTCGACGAAGTTGCGGACGGGCGCAGCATTGAAGAAGAGGGTGAACATCGTTCCCATGTGGTTGAGCTGGATGTCATGCCCGGCGATGATACTGCGCAGGCGGTCGATGAACTGCTGGCTGCGCTGCTCCAGGTCGGCATAGAACCCCGGTTGCCCGAGTTGCCGGAGGGTCTCTATTCCTGCCGCCATGGCCACCGGATTGCCCGACAGCGTGCCCGCCTGGTAGACAGGCCCTTCGGGTGCCAGCAGCCGCATGATGTCGGCCCGCCCGCCGAAGGCTGCCGCCGGAAAGCCGCCGCCAACGATCTTTCCCACCGTCGTCATGTCGGGCCTGATGCCGAAGCGTTGCTGGGCACCGCCGTAGGAGAGTCTGAAACCCGTGATCACCTCGTCGAAGATGAGCACCGCCCCATAGCGACTCGTCAACTCGCGGGTGGCCTGGATAAATTCTTCTGTCGGAGCCACCACACCCATGTTGCATGCCACGGGTTCGATGATAAGGGCGGCCACCTCATGGCCGTGGGCCTCGAAATAGCGCGTCAAAGCCTCCACGTCGTTGTAGGGCAACGCCACGGTATATTGGGTGAAAGCCCCCGGCACCCCGGCCGACGACGCGTTGCTGATATTGGCCACCGCCGACCCTGCCGACACCAACAGGTGGTCGGCATGACCATGGTAACAACCATCAAACTTCACCACCACATCGCGACCCGTATAGCCACGCGCCACACGGATGGCACTCATCGTGGCCTCTGTGCCGCTGTTCACAAACCGCAGCCGCTCCATCGACGGCACAGCGGCGCGCACGGCCTCGGCAAGCTGCGTCTCGGCCTCCGTGGGAATGCCATAGCTGCTCCCTCGGCCCACGGCCTCGACGGCAGCTCGACTCACCGCCACGTTGTTGTGACCAAGGATGAACACCCCCCACGACATGCAGAAGTCGATAAACTCGTTGTCGTCGATGTCGGTGATGCGCGCTCCCGACGCACTTCTGACAAACAATGGTGTAGTGCCCACGCTCTTCAACGCGCGCACCGGACTGTTCACGCCACCGGGAATAATGCCCTGCGCCCGCTCGAAGGCCACGGTCGAGCGTGGCCTGTCATTGCTTACTTTGCCCATTTCTGTAGATATTCTTTCGCGTAATAAGTGATGATATATTGTGCCCCGGCCCGCTTGATGGCTATCAGGCTCTCGTAGACCACACGCTCCTCATCGAGGTATCCCAGCTTGGCAGCCGCCTTGAGCATCGAGTATTCGCCACTCACCTGGTAGGCCACCATCGGTATCTGCGGGAACTGCTGCACGCCGCGGGCAATCATGTCGAGGTAGGGCATGGCCGGCTTCACCATGGTCCAGTCGGCTCCCTCCTCAATGTCGGCGGCAATCTCATCCAGTCCCTGGTCGTGGGTGCGATAGTCCATCTGGTAACTCTTGCGGTCGCCGAAGGCCGGTGCGCTGTCGGCCGCATCGCGGAAGGGGCCATAGAAGGCTGAGGCATACTTGGCCGAATAGGCCAGCACGCGGGTCTTGTCTTCGAGTCCACCCTCACGCAGCCTTTGTTTGATGGCCTCCACCTGTCCGTCCATCATGGCTGAGGGCGCCACGAAGTCTGCCCCGGCCAGGGCATGCTGGTACGCCATCTCAGCCAGCAGCGGCAGCGTGCTGTCGTTGTCCACGTCGTGGTCGTGGAGCAGTCCGCAATGTCCATGACTCGTGTATTCGCAGAGACATACGTCGGTAAAGACCATCACACTGTTGTCGGCCGCCTTGATGGCTTTCACCGCCCGCACGATGAGTGAGTCGGGGGCGTAGGCCTGTGTGCCCTTGGCATCCTTCACGCTGTCGTCCACCACGCCAAAGAGCAGCACCTTGTCTACGCCAAGGGCCTTCAGTTCGGCAATGTCGGTCAGCAGGGTGTCTATCGAGAAACGGTACACACCGGGCATCGTGGCAATCTCATCCTTGATGCTCACCCCTTCTACCACAAAGTAGGGGTAAATCATATCCTCGGCATGCAGGGTCACATCGGCATAGCGGTCGCGTGTGGCCTGGTCTTTTCTGTAAATTCTGAATCTTTTCATTCCGTCTTTATTTTATTTCGTCATTGTTTGCTTTATTCTGTTTGCTGATGCAAGCATCGAGATGGGCCTGCGTCACGGCACCCCGACAGACATAGTCCAGATGGCCAGGCAATGAGCCATACACCTTGATGAAATTGTCGATGGTCGACGGCGAGGTGAACACCACCCGTCTGATGTTGGCGAGGTTCACCCGCCGTGGACGGTCGGGGCAGCGGTTGCGGTAGGCCGCTATCGTCGTCACACGGTGTCCCTGGCCACGCAGCCCCTCGGGGATGATGTCGAGGGCGAGGTCCGACCGTGGCAGCAAGACCCGACGCTGTGGCTGCCTTGCGAACCATGCCACCACGCCAAACGAGTCATCGCCATCGGTCTGCTCCACCCTTTCAATGCCTTCCCTATGAAGTGCCACCGTGGTAGTGGCCCCGATCGAGACCACCGTCAAATGCTGCAAGGCGCTGAGCGGTGTACCCAAATGTCTGAGCGCCTTGAACCAATACTTCACGGCATACCTGCTGGTGAAGAGCAGCGTGTCGTAGTCGCCCAGATGAGCAATAGTCGACATGAGCTCATGCTCGTCGTCGAGTGGCTCGAGCTGGATGAGCGGGGTGTGAATATAGCGCGGGTCGGAGCACGTGGCACCGGTATAGAGCGTGGGCTGTATGTCGGCTGCTGCATGGTTACGCAGTGCCGCCGTGTAACCCACGAGCATGATGAGTGGTGTGGGATAAATGTGGGTATCGGCGGCAAGGGCACCCAACGTGGTGTCGAACACCTGCTCATCGGGCAACGACACGTTGTGTACCAGCAATGCCGGCGTGTCGGCAGCCCGCCCCTCGGCCATGAGTGCCCGTGCGATCGTCGGCAAGCGCGAAGCCCCCATATAGTAGACCAGCGTGTCGGCATCGGGGGTGAGGGGCGTGGAGGCATGCCCGTTGACAAAGGCCACCGACGAGGCCAGGCCGCGATGGGTGAGGCTCACCAGCGTGTCGGCCGCCAGGGCCGAGGCTGTGGTGATGCCCGGAATGACCCGCACATCGACCATACAGCTTTTCAGAAACTCAATCTCCTCGCCCGCATGACCGAATACCATCGGGTCGCCGCCTTTGAGCCGCACCACCGCCTTGCTCTCACGGGCGGCCTCCAGCAGCAGTCGGTTGATGTCCTCCTGCTCGGCATGATGCCTGCCGCTCCGCTTGCCCACATACACCTTCTCGGCCTTCAGGCGGTCGAGATACTCCTTACCGATGAGGTCGTCGTAAAAGATGATGTCGGCCGCCTCCAGTGCCTTCACCGCTGCCACGGTCAGCAGGTCGGGGGCGCCGGGCCCGAAGCCTGCCAGCGTCACGCTGCCCTGCTGCCTGAGCAGGTTGTCACGCACAAAGAGCGACTTGAGGTCGTCACGCCCGCGCAGCGCCGTGACGGCCAGGAATCCCTGCAAGGGATGGGTGGCAAAGGGCAGCACCTCACTGATCTCATCGGCCATGCCCAGTCGCTTCAGCGCGCACGTCGCCACGATGGCGGCATCGAGCCGTCCGTCCCTCACCTGTTGCACGCGGTCTTCGATACATCCGCGTATGCCGCGTATCACAAGGTCGGGGCGCAGAGCCTGCAATCCCTTGCGACGCAACGGCGAGCTGGTACCCACTGTGCTGCCGGCCGGCAGACGGTCGAGGGTGAGGTGGTCGCGGCTGACGAGCGAGTCGGTGGTGTCGAAGGCGGCATACAGAGCGATGACCTCCAGTCGGGGATTAAGGGGATAGGGCAGGTCCTTGGCCGAATGTACAGCCACGTCGGCATCGCCGTGCAACAGCGCCTCGTCTAGTTCTCGTGTAAAAATATCGGCCGGCGCGCCTCCGTCGAGCAAGGAGATGTCTTGCCGACGGTCGCCAAACGAGGTAGTAAGCACCACCTCGGGCCTCAGCTCAGGATACCGGGCAAACACCTCCTCGACCTGCAACTGCGACAGTCGGCTGGCCCGCGCTATGACTTTCAGTTCTTTCTCTTTCATTAATCATCAAACGTTATTTGCCCTGTTGTATTGTTGACCGAGCATGATGATTTTACAATCCACACCTTTTTTCAACAACCCCATGCAGAAACATCATTGCTACAGATGGCCATGACACCATGCTTGGCCACATCAATCGCGCATGACCAATGCTGTCTTGCTGAACCTCTCCCTCCTCAAGAGAGTCTCTTGCAGGTCGTCGATCTCCTCCTGTATAATCGTCTCGGCCTTTTTCACCTCACTCTCGCGAATGGTGATATTGTCTTTCACCTTACGCTCCACGTCACGAATGTTGTAGAGCGTCACTCCCTCCTGCTGGCCTAGGGCCGGGTCGATGTCGCGCGGAAAGGCGAGATCGATGGCCAGCAGCCGATGCCCCGCGGGCACATCATCCTTGCCCACCACCAGATGGGGGGCCGAGGTGGCGCTGATGAGGATGTCGGACTGGGCCAGCAGAGACTCTTTGTCAGACAGCGGGCACACCTCTATGCCGAGGGGATCGGCGAGCGCACGTGCTTTGTCCACACTCCGGTTGGCCAGGAATATCATGCTGGCTCCTTTGTTTTTCAAAAACTTCAGGATGTCGGAAGTGAGCTTGTTGACCCCGATGATGGTGATGCGCGCCTTCGAGAGGTCGATGCCCTCCTCCTCGATGATCTCGATGGCGGCCAGCGAATGCGACACGGCCCCATGCGAGATCTCGGTCTCGTTGCGCACCCGCTTGCCGGTGAGCAGGGCAAACTCAAACAGTTTGTTCATCTGCGCAGGCAACTTGTAGCGCGCCTGCGCCGTGTGGAAGGCCTCCTTCACCTGTCCCTGCACCGCCCGCTCGCCGATGAGTGCCGACTCCAGTCCCGACACCACCCGAAACAGGTGACGTGCCACCTCGTCGGGTATCTCGCCCTCGCCGTAATAGATCTCCGTGCGGTTGCAGGTCTGCAGGAAAACCACGGGGATATCGGGATTCAACTGTCTGATACTCTGAAAGTAGGCCTCATGCTTGTCCAGAGACGTGTTCTGCTGGTTGATTGACTTGTAAGCTATCATCTTTTTACCTTAAATGTTATCTTTCTCGTAGCCTCATCGGCATCGCGATGGTTCATAAGATCTTGTTCTTCGAAAAACGACGCATGATATATCGCCCGGCCACACTCAGCACCAGCACGATGACGGTCAGCACCACGGCGGCAGCGTAGGCACGGTCTTGCACCTCGGCCTGCGGAGCACTGAGCTGGAAGAAGATGCTCAGGGGCAGGGTGGCGGCAGGGTCGTCAAGGGCCGTGGGGATATTGTCGGAAAAGCCCGCCGTGAACATCACACCGGCCGCATCGCCTATGGCCTTACCCACCGCCAGCAACGTGGCCGTGGCAATGGCGGGTGCTATCTGTCGCACCACCACCCCGATGGTCTCTATGCGCGTGGCCCCCAGACTGTACGAGGCTTCGAGCAGACTCTTGGGGATGTGCTTCGCCACTTCATCGATCGAACGGATGAGGATAGGTACCACCAGCATGGTCTCTACGATGATGCCCCCGAGCAGCGAGGCCCGCAGCCCCATATACACCATGATGGTGAACCCGAAGGCACCATAGACGATGGAGGGGATGCCAAACAGCACGTCGTAGGCCAGACGGGCGACATAGGCCAGCCGCGAGCCCTGACGCAGGTACACATTGAGGTAGAACACCACAGGCACCGAGATGGCCAGGCCGATGGCCGTAGACACCACCACGATGAGCAGCGAGCCCACGATGGCGTTGAGGAATCCGCCCTCGCCACCGATATAGAATCCGCCGCTCGGCACCTGCGACACCATCTCCCAGCTGAGCACGGGGATGCCTCGGTGCAGGATGCTGCCCACCACGCTGACGACCAGGAAGGCCACCACAGCGATGCTGACATACATCAGCGCGCGTACTGCCTTTTCTTCGATGAACTTCAGTTGCATATTGTTTCTTGTCTTGATGAATATCTTATTTCCGAAAGTTCTGCCGCTACACCAGCTTTCTCAGGGTGACCCGGGCAAAGAGGTTGAAGATGAGCACCAGCACAAAGAGGATGAGGGCGGCGAACATCAGCGCGCTCTCATAGAGGGGCATCGAGAGCATCTCGCCGTAGTTGTTGGCAATGAGCGCCGGTATGGGATAGCAGGCATCGAGCAGCTTCTTCGGCACAATGGGCAGGTTGCCACACACCATCATCACCGCCATGGTCTCGCCCAGGGCACGGCTCACTGCCAGCACCACGGCGGCGATGATGCCCGGTGCCGTGCGCCGCAAGACGACATACTTCACCGTCTGCCACCGGGTGGCCCCCAGGGCATACGACCCCTCACGATACTCGTTGCCCACGCCCGTGAAGAGTTCGATGAACAGACTCTCCATCAGCGGGATGATCATCACGCTCAGCACCAGTCCACCGGCCAGCAGCGAGTAGCCGCCCGACTGCATCCCCAGCCGCGGGGCCAGCCATTCGGAGATCCACGGCACGATGACCAGCGTGCCCCACACGCCATAGAGCACCGAGGGCAGACCGGCCAGGATGTCTAACAACGGATACACCCACTTGCGCACGCCGCTGTTCGAATATTCGGTCAGGAAGATGGCCATGAGCAGCGACACCGGCAGGGCGATGGCCACCGAGAGCAGGGTGATGAAGAACGTGCCGGCGATGAACGGCAGAAACCCGAACTCTCCCGCCATGGGCTTCCACTCCGCCGTTGTGAGCAGCTGCCACAGCGAGTGTTCGCTGAGCACCGGCTCCGACTTCAGGTAGAGTCCCACGGCGATACCAAGAACTAAAATGAGGGAGGCAACGGCCATCAATGCCATTCCTCCCCCGGCAATCTTGTCGGTAAGTATTCTTCTGTCCATATCGGCAAAACGTTAAAACATCAGGTTTCCCACCAGTCCCACCACCAGCGTCAACACGGCCAGTGCCAGGACGGTCGGCAGGCTCCACTCTGCTATCTCTTCTTCTTTTCTCAAACGGTTTTCTTCCATATCCAGTGCGCTTGTTATGATACATGCAAAGGTATGGTATTCCCGCCGAAGCAGAAATACCACAACCGGGCTAAAAGGATTACCTAACGTTTGGTATTCTTCAGCTGGGCCAGTGCCTTCTGCAACTTGTCCTTACTGATGCCGATATATCCCTGCGGCACATTGGCAGCCTGGCCTTTGGTGAGCACATACTCCAGAAAGGCCACCACAACGGGGTTCGACGGATTGCCATGGGCCACGAGGTAGAGGTCGCGGGCCGGAGGCGAGGGATAGCGCCCGTCGGCAATGGCCTTCACCAGCTGGTCTTTGTCATCATAGAACCGCTCGCCGGCATCGATCTTGCCGTTGCCGTTCACGTCGATGGGGGCAATAAGCAGTCCGGCGTTGGGCTTCTTGCTCTTGGTGTCGTAGGCATAACCGATGTTGTTCAGGCCGATGCCATTGACATCCTTCTGCACGGCAGCTGCCACCCCCGGGTCGCCAAACACCCCTGTGCCCTTGAGGTCTTCCTGTTTCTTGCCCAGCCAGCCGGCCCAGGTGTCGGCGGCACCGCAGGCGTCAGAGCGGGTATAGACGGTCACGGCCGTGGCATTGCCGTTGCCGGCCACCTGTCCCCAGGTCTTCACACTGCCCGTGATCCACAGGCCGATGGCCGCCTCGCGTGTCAGTCCATGCTCCAGCAGGGCCTTGAGGTTGGGATTCTTGGCGTTGATGGTGGCCACCACGGCATCCTTGGCCACGGGGAAGGCCACGGCTCCCTTCTTCAACTCGTCGGGAGCCAGCTCACGCGACACCATGCCGAGGTCTACCACGTCAGAGAGCGCGTCGGTGATGCCCTTGCCGGCGCCACCTGCGCTGATGTCGATCTTCACGTCGGGGTGCAGCTTCTTGAAGTCGTCGGCCCATTTCACCGTGAGCGGGTAGAGGGCGAAAGCCCCAGACAGCGAGATCTTTCCCGACAGTTCCCCATCCTGTGCCTTACCTGCCGTCTTGCTGGCCTTCTGTCCTCCGCAGGCGGCCAGCGAGGCGGCGAGCGTGATGGTCCAAACGAATGTTGCTAATGTCTTCTTCATCTTTTTCATCGTCATACTGTATTTTTTAGAATTGAACAAATATCTGGGCTTCCACCAAGTGGATGTCGTCGGCGAAATGGTAGTCCTCATAGGTATAGGCAGCCTGTATGCGCAGGTTCTTAAGCGGGGTGATATTGGCACCAATCTGATAGTTCGACTGATGCTCGCCCGTGCTGGTGTCGGCCCTGAAATAGTCGTAGCTCACCAGCGGCTGCACCACCCGCGACACCTGATAGGCGGCCAGGGCATACACACCGTCGCTCTTCTGTCCGGCGGTGTTGCCATGCAGATATTCACTGCGCAGGGTGAGCCGACTGTCCTTCCATTCGGCCCCGGCACTGGTCCTGATACGCACATGTTCGGCTCCCCTGGCACCATAGCTGCCCTGATAATGGCCTGCCGTGAGTGCCAGCTGGCGCACGGGGCGCACATAGAGCAGCCCGGCAAAGTCCTTGCGGTTGTTGTCGTCCTTGGTGTTGATGCCATTGCCATTAAACAGGCCTGCCTTGTAGCTCACATAGGGATGGCCGTCGGCAGCAGGCAGCAGGTCGCCATAGAAGATGAAACCCACGTCACGGCCGTTGGCCTTGATGCCACTGATGTCTTGGTACCCGTTGAGCCTGCTCACGGCTGTCGGGTTCTCGATGGTGAGCCATGAGGTGGGGCCGTAGAGATTCTCTTGCGAATAAGGTAACTTAAACTCGCCCAGCTGCACGTTGAAGGCAGGATGTATCTTCCAACGCAAGTAGGCATCAATGATCTTGACCGATGTCTCATACTCTGCCTGCACCTTATAGTCGATGTGGCTTGATAGCTCGCCGCTGGCCGCCAGGCGCACCCGCCGGATGTCGAAGCCGTGGGTGTCGTCGTCGTTGCTGTCCCAGCTGTAACGCACGTTGGCAAATCCGGAGATCACCGGCAGACCAAGTTTCTGCCCCTGTGCGGGGAGCAGCGCTGCTGCGCCGATGGCGGCAGCGATGATTCTTCTTGTTACACTTTGTCTCATGTCAGTTTCCTTTCTCTCTTTAGTGACGACCGTTGAGACGGGCCGCCGTTTCAGTCTTGATTTTCTATTACTTTCATGAGTGCAAAGTTACAGTGAACTCCCTAATGTTGAAATACCGACCAAGCGGTAAATGCCATCACAACATGAGGGTATATTTCTCTCACCAACATTGATGAAAAAGCAAGACAACGGTATAAGGCCAGAGCCGCCGGCGTGCAGCTATTGTCTCTCTACTGCAGCCGGCGGCTCCATGCGCGTCAAGGCTATTACCCTGATGCCCGTTTTCTTTCGCTTGGCCAACTATCTGCGGTGCAATCCGCACTCCCTGTGGTCGGGCGACTCCCACCACCACCGTCCGGCACGGATGTCTTCGCCGGGCTTCACGGCGCGGGTGCAGGGCTCGCAGCCGATGCTGGGGAATCCCTTGTCGTGCAGTTTGTTGTAAGGCACGTGGTGCTGGCGTATATAGTTCCACACCTCGTCCTCACTCCAGTCGATGAGTGGGTTGACCTTGATCTTCCGGTGCATGCCGTCCCACTCCACGGTCTGCATGTCTTTGCGCGTGACGCTCTGCCCATGGCGCAGTCCGCATATCCATACGTCGAGGGTCTCCATGGCGCGTGCCAACGGCTCGAGCTTGCGCACCTGACAACATCGGTGGCGGCTTTCCAGACTTGTATAGAAGAGGTTGATGCCTTCCTCGCGTACCATGCGCTGCACCTCCTCGAACCGTGGGAAGAACACCTCGATGCTGATGCCGTAGGTCATGTTGGTCTTGTCGATGAGCTGGTAGGTCTCGGGAAACAGTCGCCCGGTGTCGAGCGTGAAGACCCGTGCCTCACGACTGTGCTTCACCGCGATATCGGTCAGCACCTGGTCTTCGATGCTCAGGCTCGACGACACGGCCACGCGCCCACCGAAGGTATCGAGCAGCCAGCCTGTCACCTCCTCTGCCGGGGCACCGCTGAAACGGGTGTTGAGTGCTGCTATCCATGCCTCGCGTTGCTGCGAGTCGCTGAGCAGCTCTGGGTTGAAAGTATCGGTGTTCATGCTTGGTCTCCTACCCGTTTTGTTTAATCATTCCCGCTCCCACGGTCTCGTTGGTGTCGGGGTCGATGAATACCACGCTGCCCGTGACATGGTTCTCGCCGTAGGTGTCGAAGACGATGGGGTTGGCCGTGTGGATGGTCACCTCGCCGATGTCGTTCATCTTCAGCTCGCTGATGCCCTGCTCCTGTTCCAGCGTGTTGATGTTGCGGCGGTAGCCTATGGCACGCACCACGGCGATGGTCTCGAAGGTGGTCTGGCGAAGCACGTATTTGTTGCGCACCTGCAAGGCGCGCTCGTTGAACCAGCACACGTTGAGGGTGATGTCTTGCGAGGTCTGCGGCTGCTGCTCGTCGGCCCTGACGAGGGTGTCGCCGCGACTGATGTCGATGTCGTCATTGAGGCGCAGGGTGACGCTCTGTGGCGAACTGGCCTCAGCCAGCTCTTCGTCCAACACGTTGATGGCCTTCACCGTCGACTCCTGTCCCGAGGGCAGCACACGCACCCGGTCGCCCGGATGTATCACGCCACCGCTCACCCTGCCGGCATAACCGCGGTAGTCGGGATAGCGGTCGCTGATGGGACGAATGACATACTGCACCGGGAAACGGAAGAACGCACTGCCCTGCTTATGGCCCACGGGCACCGTCTCTAAATACTCGAGCAGGGGCAGCCCCGTGTACCAGGGCATGTGCTCACTCCTGTTGACGACATTGTCGCCCAGCTTGGCACTGATGGGAATAAACACCGAGTTGCGTATGTTGAGCGTCTTGGCCATCTCCTTATAGTCGGCCACAATGCGGTTGTAGGTCTCCTCGGCATAGTCTACCAGGTCCATCTTGTTGATGGCCACCACGATATTGGGAATGCCCAGCAGACTGGAGATGAAGCTATGGCGTACGGTCTGTTCGAGCACGCCGTGGCGCGCATCGACCAGGATGATGGCCAGGTCGGCCGTCGAGGCACCCGTCACCATGTTGCGGGTATACTGGATGTGTCCCGGCGTGTCGGCAATGATAAACTTGCGCTTGGGCGTGGCAAAATAGCGGTAGGCCACATCGATGGTGATGCCTTGCTCGCGCTCGGCACGCAGGCCATCGGTGAGCAGGGCGAGGTTCACCTCTTCGTTGCCCCGGCTCTTGCTGGCCTGCTCCACGGCCTCGAGCTGGTCTTCAAAAATTGACTTACTGTCGTAGAGCAGTCGTCCGATGAGTGTGCTCTTACCGTCGTCTACGCTGCCCGCTGTCGAGAAGCGCAGCAGCTCCATATCTAAGTATCCTCTTGTTGTTGACATGATGGTGGGTTGGGTTTGTTGGTGGGCTGGTGGATGGGTTTGTTGGTGAATTGGCGGGTTAGTGGGTTAGAAATACCCTGCCTTCTTGCGGTCTTCCATGGCCGTCTCTGACCGCTTGTCGTCTGCGCGTCCGCCCCGTTCGGTGACGCGTGAGGCTGCTATCTCCTCGATGATATCCTCCAGTGTATGGGCCTCAGAGAGCGTCACTCCCGTGCAAGTGATATCACCGATGGTGCGGCAGCGCACCTTCTTGCGGACCACCGTCTCTGTGGGTTTGAGCTTGATGCAAGGCTCGGCAGCCAGCCATTGGCCGTCGCGCTCAAAGACATCGCGCTCGTGGGTGAAGTAGAGACTGGGCATCTCGATGCGCTCCTGCAAGATATACTGCCACACGTCCATCTCGGTCCAGTTGGAGATGGGGAACACGCGGAAGTGCTCGCCCATGTTCTTGCGCCCGTTGAAGATGTTCCACAACTCCGGACGCTGGTTCTTGGGGTTCCACTGTCCGAACTCGTCACGGTGACTGAAGAAGCGCTCTTTGGCACGGGCCTTCTCCTCGTCGCGGCGGGCACCGCCGATGGCAGCATCAAACTTATACTTCTCCAGCGTGTCGAGCAGCGTCACCGTCTGCAGCTTGTTGCGCGAGGCGTAGTAGCCCGTCTCCTCCTTCACACGGCCCTGGTCGATGCTCTCCTGCACCGAGCCCACGATGAGCTCGGCACCCAGTCGTTCCACCAGCTGGTCGCGATAGTCGATAGTCTCCTTGAAGTTGTGCCCCGTGTCGATATGCAACAGCGGGAACGGCAGCTTGGCAGGATAGAACGCCTTGTAGGCCAGATGGGTTACCACGATAGAGTCTTTGCCACCCGAGAAGAGGATGACCGGGCGCTCAAACTGCGCCGCTACCTCACGGAGCACGTAGATCGACTCCGCCTCAAGCTCTTTCAGGTGCGTAATGGTGTTGTTGTCCATATCTTCTTGTGTTTTGATGTTCTGCCTGTTTTGAGGCCAGCCGTGCGGCAACCACCGCCTACCGGCATCACTGGTGCAAAGGTACGCAGATTGTCTAGCCTGTGTAATACCCCAATCAGGGTAATCATTATCACCATCATGAGGTAATCATTATCACAACAGTTTGGTATGCCAGTGCCAATCGGCCCCTCTGATACGGCCAAAAGGCCGTTGCCCCGTCTGCAACAGCCTGTTCAGATACAATGATAAAAGTAAAAACGAAACCTGCTTCTGCCCGAACCAGCGTGTACTTCGAGTCGAAACAACGTGTACTTCGAGTCGAACCAGCGTGTACTTCGAGTCGAATCAGCATTTCACTCGCGCCAAAGCGAAGCGCCTTCACATCCCCCTTAGCCCATCACATCGGCCTTACGGCTGTATGAAAAGAAAGGGTTTAGACAGAGTAACAGCCATGCGGGATGGATTTTAAAGACATAGTAACAAAATAACAGCCATCCGGGGTGGGAGATTAGACAGAGTAACAAAAATAACAGCCATACGGGGTGGGAGATTAGACAGAGTAACAAAAATAACAGCCATACGGGGTGGAAGATTAGACAGAGTAACAAAAATAACAGCCATACGGGGTGGAAGATTAGACAGAGTAACAAAAATAACAGCCATACGGGATGGGAGATTAGACATAGTAACAAAATAACAGCCATGCGGACTGAAAGGCTAACGTATTTTGGTTAGTACCTTTGGCCGCATGGCTGTGACGCAAAATTAATAACCACCCGGAAGGTGTTATTATGTTACTATGTCTTTAAAATCCACCCCGCATGGCGTTATTCTCTTACTATGTCTTTATACCCACCCCGCACGGCTGTTATTATGTTACTATGTCTTTATACCCACCCCGCACGGCTGTTATTCTGTTACTATGTCTTTAAAACCACCCCGCACGGCGTTATTCTCTTACTATGTCTTTATACCCACCCCGCACGGCTGTTATTATGTTACTATGTCTTTAAAACCACCCCGCACGGCTGTTATTATGTTACTATGTCTTTATACCCACCCCGCACGGCTGTTATTATGTTACTATGTCTTCAAAACCCACCCCGCACGGCTGTTATTATGTTACTATGTCTTTAAAACCCAGCTACCATGTCTTAGGTGATATCGAGTAGCCCGTCGGCGATGAGTTGGCGGATGCGGTCGCGCACACGGATGCTGCGCTTCACGTCGCGGGCATCGGAGCCCACGGCGATGGTGAGGTTGTCGTATTCGGCGATGGCCGGCGAGATGAAGTCGCAGAGAGGCGGGTCGTCGCACACGCTGGTGAGGATGTGACGGCGACGGGCCTCCTCGCGGATGGCCACGTTGAGGACGTGGTCGCCGGTGCATACGAAGAGCAGGTCCACGTCATCGAGGTCATGTTCCTGGAACGGGCGCTCCTCCCACTCAAAGGGCAGGGCTTTGAGGGCATCGGAGATTACGGGGGCCACCACCCGCGCACGGTCGGTAAACCGATGGAGGATGGTGGCCTTATGCGTGGCGACACGCCCGCCTCCTACGATGAGGATGCGGGCGTGGCTGATGCGAAGGGTGATGGGTAGATAATCCATAGGAGTGGTTATTTCTTCTTGATGGTCACACGCCAGTAGTCGTCCACCTTCTCGGTGGCGAGCACCGTGTGTCCCTCTCCGCGCACGCTGCCCGGCACATTGGCGATAGGTGCGCCGTCGTCGAGCAGAATCTCGAGGACCTGCCCCGACTGCATGGGGGCCAGCGCAATCTTTGTCTTCACGAAGTTCATGGGACAGGCCACGCCGCGGAAGTCTTTGCGCACGTCGGGGGCAGCAGCCTCGGGAGCCTCGACGACAGCAGCAGCCTCAGCCACCGACGGCTCGGCAGGGGCCGGAGCGGGTGCCGCATCGGCCACGGGTGTGCCCTCCAGCTTAAACTGCAGGTTATCGTCCATGTGCTTGTAGAGGTCGTTGAGCAGGTCGGCCAGCTCCTCGGCCAGGGCCTGGAGCCCAGCCAGCGCCTCGCCCTGACGGGCCTTGAGCGTGAGCGTGCGGAACCGCTCGGGCACGATGCCCTTGTCGATGAACTCCGCCAGGAACCCATCGTACACATCGTCGTCGGTGCGTGGGTCGATACCTCGTGTGACGAGCAGCATACGGTTCTCGGCAAACACCAGGTCGTGGAGCACCTTCTCGCGGTCGCCCTCGCCGGTGGCGAGCAGTTTGCGCTTCTCGGCGATGGTGTCCTGGTCGATGTCGATGATGTCGAACAGTCCGGCCGAGCACTCGGCCTGACCATACTTGATGAGACTGAACTTCTCGTCGTCGCCCCAGTCGAAGAACGTGTCGGGGTTCTCCTCGTAGGTCAGCACACCTTTATACTTGTCGCTCAGCAGCTGCTTCACCACCTCGGCACCGCGACGGCGCACGTAGTCGTAGTAGTCGGCATAGTGGTCGCGCTCGGCAATGACATCGCGCAGATAGTCGACCACGAAGGCCGGCACGGCCTTGGCCGGCAGGTAGCCCTGCTGGTAAGAGATCTCAAGCGCACCCTGGTAGGGCAGCCACACCGTGTAGGCCGGATAGGGGTGGTCGCCCACACGCCCCACCCTGCCACTGAAGCCCAGATGGCACCACGTGGCATTGGCACAGATATTGGCGCAGCCGTTCATCTTCAGCTCGAAGTCGGGGATGGCATCGAGGTCGAGGTCGCTGGCCAGCAGCTGCTTGCGGATGGCATCGACGGCCCCCTTGGGCATACAGATACCCAGGCGGCAGGTGTCGGCACCGGTACACGAGGTGAGACTGGTGATCACCACGGGGTCGTCTATCTGGCGCAGGCCCAGACTCTTGAAAAACTGGTAGATGTTGGGCAGATAGGCCTCGGGGATGTTGCGCACCTGGATCTGCTCGCGCTTGGTGAAGCGTATGACATCGTTGCCGAAGGCACCGAGGAACTCGGCCACCTCGGCAAAAAACTCGGGCGTGCCGTTGCCGTGGGGCACGGGGATATAGGCATACCACAGTCCCGCCTGCCGCTGTGCATGGGCATAGCGCCGTTTCCAGGTGCGGAACGCCTCTGTGCAGTCGTCGACGGGAGCGAACGACGGTGTGGCGAGCGTGGCAGGCAGTGCGGGGGCATGGAAGTCGAGGGTGGCATCGGCCTTGAGGGCCGCAAACTCGTCGAGGTAGAGCCGACGGGCCTCGTCTTCGCCGTAGCGGTAGAACACATAGCGCATACGGGCCTTGTGGCGGTTGCGACGGTTGCCGTATTTGTTGAACCAGTTCTTCAAGGCCTTGGCGGCACGCAGCAGGTCGACCTCGGGCAGGAAGTCGAACACCTCCCAGCTGGTATGGGGGTTGGGGGCGGTAGACCCGGCGATGAGCACACGGAAGCCACGCTCACCATCGCGCACCTTGGCCTGCAGGCCGAGGTCGGCCACGTTGGAGTAGCGGGCATCGGCCTCGCTGTAGTCGAAGGCCACCTTGTATTTGCGGGGCATGGTGAACGAGTCGCGCTCGGCAATGAGCCGCGAGGTGAGCTCCACCACGTAGGGATAGACATCGAAGGCCTCGCTGTCGGTGAGTCCGCTGCGGTCGTCGGCCATCATGTTGCGCACGGTGTTGCCACCGCCACCTGCCGACGACAGCCCCACCTTCTCCAGCTTGCGCAGGGCAGGCACCGCATCATCGATATCGACATTGTGGATCTGTATCTCCTGACGTGTGGTGATATGCAGGTGCGAGGTCGACACCTGCCGTCCCACCTGTGCCACCTTAGCCAACTGCTCGGGCGTGATGAGTCCACCGGCACATCTGATGCGCAACATATAATGGTGGTTCTTGCGCTGCTCGTAGATGCCCATGGGAACGCGGTTCGACTTCAGTTCGCCGGCGGTGATCCCGCCGGTCTGGTATTTCTTGATGAGCGACTCGGTGTAGTCGAGGTCGCCTTTCAACGTAGACGGTATTCTGTACATGGTTGTTGGTGGGTTGGTGGGATGGTTGGGTTGGTGGGTCTATCCCTCGTAGTGTACCTCTTTGTCGACGACCTCGCCTCCCACGATGGCAAACGAGTTGATGTGCAACCCCTCGTGCAGCGAGAGGATGGCATAGCGGATGGTGGGGTCGTGGGCCAGACGGATGTCTTCCTGCGAGGGTCGTGAGGGACTGGCAGGATGTGAGTGCCAGTTGGCCAGGATGCGCAGGTCGTGGGCCCGGGCATAGCGCAGGGCGGCAAACTGGTCTTTGGGCGCAAAGGAGAAGTGCTCGTCGCTATGGTCGATGTTCTCCATCGCATAGTTCTCGGTGACCACTCCGTCGCGCCCCAGGAGATAGCCGCAGCTCTCCTCGGGGGCATCGGCCTGGGCCTGGGCGATGATGCTGTTGATGACGTCGTCGTTGATGTGCATAATGCTGGGGTTTGTTAGTGACCATGCGAGGGCAGGTCGCAGGCGGCCTGCTCGTAGTCGATGAGGTGGTCGATGGTGGGATGTGCGCCACAGAGCTCACAGTTGTCGCGGCGCTTCACATGCACGGTGCGGAAGTTCATGGTCTTGGCATCGAACGTCAGCAGACGGTCGGTGAGCAGCTCACCCACGCCGGTGATATACTTCAGCGTCTCGGCAGCCTGGATGGTGCCGAGCATGCCGGCGATGGCACCGAGCACGCCGGCCTGCGAACAGGTGGGCACAGCCCCTACGGGTGGCGGCTCCTTGAACATACAGCGATAGCAGGCCGACCCCGGCACATGAGTGAAGGTCTGCCCATTGAACCGCAGGATGCCACCGTGCGAGAACGCCTTGCCAGCCATGACACAGGCGTCGTTGATGAGAAACTTCACGGGGAAGTTGTCGGTGCCGTCGACCACAAAGTCGTACTCCTTGATGATGTCGAGGGCATTGGTGGAGTCGAGGAACTCGTGGTAGGTGTCTACCTGCACCTCGGGGTTGATGGCCTGCATCTTGGCCTTGGCACTCTCTACCTTGGGCACACCCACGTCGCCGGTGAAATGGATGACCTGCCGTTGCAGGTTGCTCAGGTCGACGACATCGGCATCGATGACACCGATACGACCCACACCGGCGGCGGCGAGGTAGAGGCCCACGGGGGCACCAAGACCACCGGCACCCACGATGAGCACCTTGGCGTTCATGATCTTCTCCTGGCCCTCGATGCCCACGTCCTGCAAGAGGATGTGGCGACTGTAACGCTCTATCTGTTCTTCGCTGAAGTCGATCATCGGCTGCCTCCTCCCATGAAATAAAGGAAATCGACCTTGTCGCCCTCCTTCAGGGCAAGGCCGTCCCAGGTGTCACGCTCGGCAAACTCCTCATTGACCTGCACGGTCACCATCTCGGGTTGGAACACGTTGTTCGCCTTGATCAGTTCGCTCAAATTCAGCGGGAGGGTCACCTCCTGCGGGTCTCCGTTTACAATAATCTGTGCCATCTATGCTATTGTTTTGATATGAATGAATTGCTGGTGCAAAGGTCGCAACTTTTCAGTAATTATCCTATAACATGCAAGTGGTATTTTGAATACCAAAGGTTTGCGAGACGAATACCGAACAAGGGGTATTGCCTGAATGGCAGGAAATGGTGACCTTTGCATCCACATTATCATTATTATACCACAACAGCAGTTATGAAAGATTATGAGTCAAAGGTGCTGCGCACGCCTTTCGCCAAGGCCGACGCCTACGGTGCGCTGAACATGCCCGTGTATTATTCGGCGGCCTTCGAGTTTCCCAACGCCAAGGGCATGGCCGATGCCTTTGCCGGACGTAGCATGGAGCACGCCTACTCGCGCATCTCTAACCCCACCGTGCAATACCTGGAGAGCAGGGTGCGCAACGCCACGGGGGCGATGAGCGTCACGGCACTCAACACGGGCATGGCGGCCATCAGCCACACGCTCACTGCCGTGGCCGGCGCGGGCCTCAACATCGTGGCCTCGAAACATCTCTTCGGCAACTCGGTGTCGTTCATGCGCGACACGCTAGGCAGCTATGGCGTGGAGACGCGCTTCGTCGACTTCTGCGAGCCTCACGAGGTGGAGCGGGCCATCGACGACAAGACTTGTGCCCTGTTCTTCGAAATCATCACCAACCCGCAGCTCTTCGTGGCCGACATCGCGGCCATCAGCGAGGTGGCCAAGGCCAAGGGGGTGCCGCTCATTGCCGACACCACGGTGGTGCCGTTCTCTGCCTTTCATGCCAAGGAGTGGGGAGTGGACATCGAGGTGCTGTCGAGCACGAAGTATATCTCGGGAGGTGCCACCGGACTGGGTGGACTGGTGGTCGACTATGGCACCTTCGACTGGCGCAGGAGCCCCACGCCTGCCCTCACCTCGCGCATACGCCGCGTAGGACCGAAGGCGGCCTTCACGGCACGTCTCAAGACCGAGCTCATCACCAACCTGGGGGCGATGATGACGCCGCAGGTGGCCTATATGGAGACGCTGGGACTGGAGACACTCGACCTGCGCTTCCGCCGGCAGTCGGAGACGACGCTGTGGCTCGCCCGTGCCTGTCAGCAACTCAAGGGCATCAAGAGCGTGAACTACACCGGACTGCCCGACAACCCCTACCATGCCCTGAGCAATGCGCTCTTCGGACCGCTGCCCGGTGCGGTGTTCACCATCGAACTGGAGAGTCGTGAGGCCTGCTACGCCTTGATCGACCACCTGCAGGTCATCCATCGGGCCACCAACCTCTTCGATCATCGCTCGCTGGCCATCCATCCCGCCAGCACCATCTTCGCCACCTTCACCGATGAGCAGTGCCGAGAGATGAGCGTCTCGCCCGGCGTCATCCGACTGAGCATCGGTCTGGAAAACGGCGAAGACCTGCTCGAAGATATCAAGCAAGCCCTGGCAGCCACACAGACAGCATAACATCTATGTATGCGTGGTTACTAAGACATAGTAACAGGTTATCTGCCATGCGGAGGTCTTTAAAGACATAGTAACAGAATAACAACCATACGGGGTGATTCTTTTTTAGACATAGTAACAGAATAACAACCATACGGGGTGATTCTTTTTTAGACATAGTAACAGAATAACAGCCATACGGGGTGATTCTTTTTTAGACATAGTAACAGAATAACAACCATCCGGGGGCTTTGAAGACATAGTAACATAATAACACAATGCCGCACGGCTGTTACTCTGTTACTATGTCAAGTCCGTGCCGCATGGCTGTTATTCTGTTACTATGTCTAAAAAAATGCCGCACGGCTGTTACTATGTTACTATGTCTAAACCCCGTGCCGCATGGCTGTTACTATGTTACTATGTCTAAACCCCGTGCCGCATGGCTGTTACTCTGTTACTATGTCTAAAAAGAACCACCCCGCACGGCTGTTACTATGTCTTTGCCTAGATATAGAACTCGGAGGGGTCGACGAGGCCGGCCCTGAAGGCATACTTCACGGCCTCGTGGGCGGTGTTCACCCCTAGCTTGCGGAAGATATTCTTGCGGTGGGTGTTGATGGTGTGGATGCTGGAGAAACGGTCGGCGGCAATCTCCTTCGTGGTCTTGCCCTGGGCAATGGCCTTGAGGATCTCCAGTTCGGTGCAGGTAAGGCTCGATGCCGTGGCCGGCTCCTCGGGCTGCTGATTGAGCAGCAGCAGCACTGCCCGCTGACTGATGTAGCGGTTGCCCGAGACGGTGTAGTTGACGGCCTCGCGGATGATGTGCAGGCTCTGGTCTTTGAACACCACGCCCATCTGCCCCGACGAATAGAAGATACGCCTGAGAAACTCGGCCGTGAGGTCGTCGGAGATCAGCAGCCAACGTGACCGACAGAAACGCTCACCCACGATGAGCAGATTGTCGACATCGGTAAAGTCGAACAAGGTGTAGTCGAGAATCACCACGCTGTCGCCATGCTGCTTGAGCAGGTCGATGAGTTCGGCCTTGTCGGGGGCATGGAAGATACGGACGTCGTCTCCAGCGATGACGGACTCGATGCCCGCCCTGGTCAGTTCCTGATTGTCAGCAATGATGAATGTTACCATATTCGAACCAAATTATGATGTAAATAAGTTGGATGCAAAGATACTGACTTTCAGTCGTCCATGTAATCACTAAAACAAGGTAAATGCCCTACCACAATCGTGGTAGGCAACACCGGGGGGCAAGCGAAATACCAAACATTGGGTATGTCTTTACTCATAAAAGGGTATTGCCGCATGCCTTTTTAACACGTAACTTTGCAACCGTAAATCAATTCAACGAACATGAACATTGCCACGACACTCAGTGCTACATTCATACACAATCGCCCACGCCAGCTGGTATGGACCAAGTCGGAGCCTTTCCAGGTAGACAGTAAGTTCACCCGCCTGCACAACGCCAGCCTTCAGGCCAACGACCTCAACGTGTCGATCAACGGACAGGCCATCCTAAAGAATGTCAGCGTGAAGATTCCCAAAAACAAGATTACATGTATCATCGGTCCGTCAGGATGTGGCAAGTCGACGCTGCTCAGGACTTTCAACCGCTTTGTTGACATGACCGAAGGGGTGCAGATCAGCGGACAGGTGAGTCTGGGCGACCACGACATCATCCACGCCGACAGCCAGCAGCTCACGGAGCTGCGGCGCAACGTAGGACTGGTGCCGCAGCGTCCATGCCCCCTGCCCATGAGCATCTACGACAATGTGGCCTACGGCTGCCGCATCCACGGCATCCGCAAGCGCTCGAAGCTCGACCGCATCGTGAAGCACTATCTGCAGGCCGTGGGACTCTACGAGGAGGTGAAGGACCGTCTGCACACGCCTGCCACACAGCTCTCGGGCGGACAGCAGCAGCGCCTGTGCCTGGCACGCAACCTGGCCGTGGAGCCCAGCTACCTGCTGGCCGACGAGTCGACGAGCGCGCTCGACCCCATCTCCAGCCGTAAGGTGGAGGAGCTCTTCACCGAACTGAAGAAAGACTACTCTATCGTGATGGTGACACACACCCTGCGCCAGGCGCTCCGCGTGGCCGACCACGTCATCTTCATGTACCTCGGTGAGGTCATCGAAGAGGGTGATGCCGATGAGGTGTTCCATCATCCCAAGCACGAACTCACCAAGAAATACCTGGCCGGTGCCTTCAGCTGATCATCCGGCGTGGGATTTCTGACAAAGTAACAGAGGTTAAGCCCTGCGGGGGTGGGTCTTAGACAGAGTAACATAATAACGGCCGTGCGGCGTGGGGGTTAGACAGAGTAACAGAGTAACAAAGAACTGTACGCTTATATATAAGAATACGCTTATATATAAGAAAAGGTGACGGAGGAACATGAATAGCCTATCATGTTGCTCCGTCACCTTTATTCATGATGGTGTGTTGTCCTTACATGCTCTCTTTCAGGATCTCCACCACCTCGTCGTGCGTCAGTTCCTTATATCCTCCTTTGAGGATGAAGGTGCCGTTGGCAATACCCTCAAACATCTCGGGCTTCACACCCAGCTCCGTGAGGTTCATCACCACACCGATCTGGCGCATCCAAGCCTCCAAGGCAGCGAGGCCTTCCTCCGCCACCTGGCGCGGTGTCTTGCCCTCGGCGCGCACACCCCATACGTTCTGTGCGAAGCGCACGAACTTGGGCAGTCCCGCATCCATCACATGACGGTAGTAGGCCAGCGACACGGCGGCAAGCGTCATGCCATGGGTGGCATTGGTGTAGGCACCCACCGACTGGCCGATCATGTGTACCATCCAGTCTTGTGTCTTGCCCTTGCCAATGAGTGTGTTGAGTGCCCATGTCGCCGTCCACATGATGTTGGAACGTGCCTCGTAGTCCTGCGGGTTCTCGACGGCGATGAGCGACGAATGGATGAGCGAGCGCATGAGCCCCTCGGCCAGATAGTCGCTGGTGTTGTCGTCGGTGTTAGAGCAATACTGTTCCAGGATATGGCTCATGATGTCGAAGAATCCGGCCACCATCTGATACTGCGGCACGGTATAGGTGAAGGTGGGGTTGAGGATGGTGAAGCGCGGCATGAGGCGGTCGTCGAACACCTTGCCGATCTTCAGGTTCTGTGCATGGTTGGTGATCACCGATCCGCCGTTCATCTCCGACCCTGTGCCCACCATCGTGAGCACACTGCCCACGGGTATGATGCGGGCGTCGGGTGCCGGGTCTTCCATCTTCAGGTAGAACCGCTCCCAGGGGTCGCCCTCGGCATAGGCAGAGGCTGCCACGCCCTTGGCATAGTCGATGGTAGAGCCGCCGCCCACGGCCAGGATGAGGTCTACATTGTTTTTGCGCACCAGCTCCGCACCCTCGTATAGTTTCTCTACCGTGGGGTTGGCCATCACGCCACCGTCTTCGACGATGGTCTTGCCACACTCGTGGAGCAGGGCCACCACCTTGTCGTATATACCGTTACGCTTGATGCTGCCGCCGCCATACGACAGCATGACCACCTGACCGTAAGCGGCCAACTCTGTTTTCAGTCCGTCCAACGCGTCCTCACCGAAGTAGAGCTTCGTGGGATTGTGATAATTAAAACTACCTAACATAATATTTTCCTATTGATTGAGTGAATGGTTGATTGTTTCCAGTGCAAAGATAAGCGATATCTTTCATAATCCAAGTACCCATATTCACGTTTTCTGTATCTCTTTTACCGATTCCATACAAATTAACCCATAAACACATCATAATGGCATAGGGTGGGAAGACATAGTAACTGGTCTCAGCCATGCGGCGTGGGGTTTAGACATAGTAACAGCCATACGGGTAGGGGGGTAGACATAGTAACATAATAACAGCCATACGGCACGGGGGTAAGACATAGTAACATAATAACAGCCATGCGGGAAGGGGGTTAGACAGAGTAACATAATAACAGCCATGCGGGGTGTACAGCTAACAGAGTAACAGAACATTTCTTGTTTGCGTGTCGCGTAGCGGCATATCCCAAGCCACAGGCTTCTGCGGGACCACTCACCGCGTGAGCCAGATCTGCGGAAATTCCCCGAGCATCAGCGAGGGGACCAACCACCGCGTTAGCCAATAATCTGCGTCATCTGCGAAATCTGCGAGAAAAAACTACCCCGCATGGCTGTTACTCTGTTACTCTGTCTGAAACCCCACCCCGCATGGCTGTTACTCTGTTACTCTGTCTGACCCCTCACCCCGCATGACTGTTACTCTGTTACTCTGTCTGAAACCCCACCCCGCATGGCTGTTACTCTGTTACTCTGTCTGAAACCCCACCCCGTATGGCTGTTACTCTGTTACTCTGTCTGCCCCCCCCACCCCGCATGGCTGTTACTCTGTTACTCTGTCTGACCCCCCCACCCCGCACGGCTGTTACTATGTTATTCTGTCTAAACCCCCACCCCGCATGGCTGTTATTCTGTTACTATGTCTAAAAAAAACGCCGCATGGTTTACTATGTATAGTAACCCATGCGGCATGATTGTTACGCTGTGGCCAGTTTAGAGCCCGCGGGCCTTCAGCAGGGCTGAGGCATCGGGCGACTGCAGGCCTGTGAAGTCCGTGAAGGTCTGCATCAGGTCGCGCGTGTTGCCCTTGCTCAGCACCTTGGTGCGGAAGTCGAGGCCCACGGCTGGGTCGAGGGCACCGCGACGGGCAAAGGTCTCGGCGATGTTGTCGGCCAGCACCTCGGTCCACAGGTAGCTGTAATAGCCTGCGGCATAGCCACCGCCAAACACATGGTTGAAATAGGAGGTCGAGTAGCGTGGCGGTATCTGCGTGTTGCCCAGTCCCACCTCTTTCAGTGCCTTGGTCTCGAAGTCCTTGGCCTCGGCCGCGGTAGGCACCTTCGACGAGGGCAGCACGTGCCAGGCCAGGTCGAGACAGGTGGCTGCCAGGTTCTCACCCAGGGCATAGGCCGACTGGAAGTTGATAGACTCCAGCATACGGGCCTTCAGGTCCTCGGGCATGGGAGCCCCCGTGACGGTGTGGCGGGCATAGTGGTTGAACACCTCGGGGATGGTGGCAAACGACTCGTTGAACTGCGACGGCATCTCCACAAAGTCGCGGGCCACGGCCGTGCCGCTCAGCGTGTTGTAGTAGCAGTCGGAGAGGATGCCGTGTAGCGCATGTCCAAACTCATGGAACATCGTCGACACCTCGTCCCAGGTGAGCAGCGTGGGCTGTCCGTCGGGAGCCTTGGCCGAGTTGCACACATTGTAGATCACGGGCTTCTGCTGACGCTGCTTGCTCTGCTTGGCAAAGGCGCTCATCCATGCCCCTCCGCGCTTGGTGGTCCGACGATAGTAGTCGGTGTAGAACAAGGCCAGGGGCTTGCCGTCGCGGTCGATCACCTCATACACCTTCATGTCGGGATGATAGGTGGGTATGTCGGTGCGCTGCTCGAAGCGCAGGCCGTAGGCGCGGTTGGCGGCATAGAACACGCCGTTCACCAACACACTGTCGATGTTGAAATAGGGCTTCACGTCGTCTTCCGAGAAGTTGAACTGCTCCTTCTTCATCTTGGCCGAATAGTAGAAACGGTCGTAGGGCTCGAGCCTGAAGCCGGGGCCCTCGGTCTTCTGGGCATAGGCCTCGATGGCGCGTGTCTCGGCCTCGGCCTTGGGGGCGTAGGCCGCGATGAGCTGCTTGAGGAACGCATACACGCGGTCGGGCGTCTTGGCCATCGTGTGCTCCAGCGAGTACGAGGCATAGTCGTTATATCCCATCAGCTCGCCTTTCTCGGCGCGCAGCTTGGCAATCTCGGCCACCAGCGGGAAGGTGTTGTGGCTGCCGGTGCCGTCGGCGCGGTGGATCGAGGCCTCATACACGCGGCGGCGCAGGTCGCGGTTGTCGAGGTTGGTGAGGATGGGCTGCTGTGTGGTGTTGATGATCACGATGCAATAGGGTGCCTTGGCTCCCCGGCTCTCGGCGTCTTTCTTACACTGTGCCACATCGGCCTCACTGAGCCCAGCCAGCTCCTCACGGCTTTGCACCCACACCACGGCATCGTTGGTGGCGGCGGGCAGCTGCGTGCCCCACTCCTGCTGGAGGGCCGATATGCGCTTGTTGATGGCCATCATACGTTCTTTCTTGGCTGCGAGCAGCAGGGCACCCGACCGCACGAAGTCTTTATACACCTCGTCGAGCAGTTTCTTGTCTTCGCCCTTCAGCTTCTTATATTCATTCTGGTACACATTTTTCACGCGGGCGAAGAGCTTGGCATCAAACGAGATCTCGTTCTGCAGGTCGGTGAGCAGAGGCGTGGCCTCTTTCTCTATGGCCGCAATCTCGGGTGTGCGGTCGGCACTGGCCAGACCATAGAACACGCTGGTCACCCTGTCGAGCAGCTCGCCACTCTTCTCCAGGGCGAGGATGGTGTTGGCAAAGGTAGCCGGTTTCTTGTTGGTGGTGATGCGCTTGATGGCAGCACGCTGTTGCCGTATGGCCTCTTGGATGGCGGGCAGATAGTCGGCGCTCTTGATCTGACGGAAGTCGGGGGCCGAGAAGAGCAGACCGCTGCGCTGCAGCAGTGGGTTGGCAGCGGCCTGTGCGGGGGGCACGGCGGCCGTTGCAGTCATCATCGTAGACACCAGGCTCGCACTGAGCAGGGTGCGCTTGAGTTGGGTGTTGATCTTTGTCATCATTGTTGTCACGTTTTATACTTTGATTCTATTGAGGTCGTAAAGATATACATTTAATATGACTTTCCCGCCATTTCCGTACTCTTTTTTCTCGCAAATGGCCATCACACGCCCTTTCAAAGCGTCATCACCTCACCTGTGGCGGTGCTACACTGCGGCATGGCCTACATGACAGCTGACCACCCTCGCCCACGCCCGACCATGCGCCCAGCCCATCATGCACACGCACACCGGGCTTCCTATTCCGGTGCCATGGTGACGTAGCTGACCTACACGCCGCGCATGCTTTCCAAGGTGTGATTCGGCTCGAAGCAGACTCTGTTTCTACTCGAAGCAGACTCTGTTTCTACTCGAAGCAGAGGCTGTATCGACCCGAAGCACGACGGCCCGACGGCAATCACTGCCCGGCATCTCTGCGCTCGGGAGATATGACAGCTCTGGTGGGGCTTCCCCAAAGCTGGCTAACAATTCGCCATCGGTGCTCCCCGGCACATACTCTACCCACCGCGAGGCTCACTGACACCCAAGTCATGATAAAACCGCAAGAACACTAGCTGAGCCCTTTTGCGTTTCTTTATCTATCCTATCATATATAAGGCTGTTACACAGCTTTGCCGCACAACCTTGATATGCTTCAAGTTTGCGAGTTAAAATACAATAATCTATGTTAAATCGAAGTTTGAAATTTGTACACTTAACCATTTCTTTTGTACCTTTGCATCCTATCAACGGTGGCAAACAGTAAGATGCTCATTTGCGAATGACAAGCATGTAAATTGCCCATGTATGATTCAGTAGTACAATATAGAAAAATTGTTCAATAAGAGTTTAGTAAAATAATAGTTAGTTATCCAACAACCGAAAGAGTTATTGATTAAACAAGCAATTATGCAAAAAGTATTACTATCACTTCTCTTGTCATTGATTACAATGACACAGGCATGGAGTATCTCGTTCAGCACAACGTCCAAGACCTACCAGCTCATTAATCTCACCGATGCCGGACAAACGGCAACAGGTGCAACAGGTACCATTACTTATTCGAGCAGCAATCCAAAGATTGTTCAAGTCGACGCGAAAACCGGTGCGCTCCGGTTTGTCAACTCGGGTTCGGCATCGATTATCGCTACCGATTCCAACGGAGGTGCCACCGCAAGCTATTCGGTGACCATCAATGCTGACGTGGCCACCTATCGCATCAACAATGGCAATACCTACGAACTGACCGGAACCGGCAAACTTGGAGACAAGCGCGTGACCGATATTCCGGGCATCACGGCTCAGTTTGGCTCGGATGGCGAGGTGACGGTGGTGCGTAGTATCGGGGGCGGCCTGGGTGCTACTACGATAGACGTAAACGGCTATTCCTTCATTTATAAGCCCGGAACGTATCCCATGATGGGTACTTACTACAAGTTTACCCCCACAACCGATGGTTGGTTAGACGTGTGGGGTTATTTTACCGACACCACACAGCCCCTTGTACTCACCACAGAGAGTGGCACACAGGTGGGCACTGTCGCTGCGGCAACCGGCTCACAGCAGCATGGTTATTGGCAGCTTACGGCAGGTACGGTGTACTATCTCTATACCGATCGTTTTTACTGGTTTAACCTCACATCTTTCAAGTTTGCACCGACACTCACTTTCGCCGACAAGAGCGTGCGCCTGACGAATGGTACCACATCATATACCCAGTCGGTTACCGGAGCAACAAGTGGTGTTACCTATAGTGCTAAGTTCATGGGCATGACCGGCAGTATCAATCCATCCACCGGAGCGGTGACGATGTCGGGCACGGGTGGTGCCGTGGAGGTGACGGCAACATCAGGTACATCTAAGGCTTATTATGTCATTACCGTACCCTACAAGTCGAACACATGGGTGTTCAATTCTACCACCATGCCTGTCGATGAACTGAAAACAGAATCCGATTGGGCGCTGACATATAAGGTTGTGACGAGAGATGCCAGCCAAAACATTACTTCGCTAAGCAATCCTGTTTTGGCCAATGGCACGGCCTTCGATGGATATAACGCCCACTTCATCGGTGCCACGGCCGGTTTGCTGATCAATACCGACGCGAAAGCATTTGGTGCAACGGCAACATTGTCCGGTACAGACGGCTTGACTTTGGCCCAGCAATATAACCTGCTCTACACGAATGTCTCGTCCGTAGACAAATTGACAATCAAAAAAGGCGCGGTCATCACCATTCCCGACTTGCAGGCGGGCCAGTATGTCAAGGTGAGATGGCAGCGATACGGTCCCAAGTTGGGCAACATGGTCAAGGTCACAAACCTCACCGACCTTGACGGACAGGAAATGACCTCCGGCTTTGAGATCGGCACCCCAACGGCGGGTTCCAAATACGTGGGCTGGATGATGTTCAAAGCAAAAGCTAATGGCGATGCGACCATTCAGGTAGATGTGGACGGATGGATCAATATTGACCAAATACAACTCTTTGCTCCGGGCACCGTGGGTACTACAGATCTTCAAATCAAGAAATCGGGTAACACACCGGCACCCAACTATTACAATTATATGGTCACCAATGGAGTTGTTCCATCGACCATAGCGACGGAGACTTACGAGACCAATCGAGGAAACATTAGTGCCGTTTCCGGCCCTCTGACATTAGAGTTCACGCTCAAGCCACAGAGTGACGTGACAGCCTCCATTACGACAGCAGGTGTATTGACCGTTACAAGCGGTTACGGAACCATTACCGTTGTCGAGAAACTCAAGTCGACCAACGGCTATGTGGTAGACAAGAAAGAAATGCCCATTGCCATCAACAAGGGTGTGCAGACCTCTATCAGCTATCCTTACACGTGGGATTTCGTAGGACGTACAGAGACAGGGCGCACGATTCCCTCATCAGAGACGCTCACAGCCTTTGGCACGGCCAACAATGGGGCTAACCCTTACTACTGGAAGAACAATAACAACGGTATTCTCGGCCTGTTGGCAGTAGACGAGACCTACGGCTTGCGCCGCCAAGTGGCGGGTTCTGAAATGTGGATTAATAATACCATATTCAGGGAGTCGAAAGGCTTACGTATCACCTTGGCCGACTATACCACGGCCAACAACAACCAAGTGACGATGGGCAGCAACGGCGCGCTGACCGTGAAGAGCGGCGCAACACAAAAATTTACGATGCCCGGGGTGCCCGCCAACGCCAAGATATATGTACATGGCAGGAAGCAAAACGGAGCCATCTTGCAGCTCGGTACCACCGATCTTGCCGCCGTAAGCGGAGCACCCGACGTGTATATGGCACAGGTTACCACGGCTGGCGACGCCACGCTCAATGTGGCCGGTGTAGACATCTACCGTATTGGTGTAAGCATCGATGACAAGTCTATCTCTTCGGTGGGTGCCGCTACCGAGGCGCGCGGATATGCCGTAAACTACGACTATGCGCAGACATTCCTCGGCAAGCAGCTCAAAGCATACGCCGTGACCGGCCTGAACAGTGACAAAACCAAGCTCACTACGGCTCTCATTCCCCGTGTGGCCGCAGGCACCGGCGTGATGTTGCGTCCGGCGACGGTAGAATCGACCACCACCACATGGCCGCTCTTTACCACCGACATCAACGACAACACCGTGACGGCTGATAATAAGCTCGTCGGTGTGCTGACACCACCGGCCGACAACGTGGACCAGCAGACTGGCAGCAATTACAATTACATGCTCTCTACCAAAGGCTACTCGGTCAACTATCCGGTAGGTGCCACTACAGGAACGGTGGTAGAAAACGTAAACGGACTGGGCTTCTACCTCGTATTGAAACAAGGTACAAAGATGTCTGACGGCTCGACATACGCAGGTGGCAAGCCCAAGGCTAACTCGGCCTATCTGCAGCTGCCCGACAACCTGGCAGTGCATACGGGCACCGACGTAGACCCGACAGCCTCGGCAGCAGCCAAGAGTTTCTTCTTCATCGACTTTGCCAGTGCTGAAAACTCTTCTGCTACAGCCATCGAGGATGTGGAAGTCTCAGAAGAGGCCGTTGTGGAGAAAAAAAATCGTACAGAGGATGACAACTATTACACTCTCTATGGTGTGCGTGTCGAACATCCCACCAAGGGTATCTATATCCACCGCGGCAAGAAGATTATCATCAAGTAAGAAAGTATCTGACATATAACAATGACCAACAAGAAACAATATATAGTACCGGTTACTGAAGTGACCGCCGTACAGATAGAGCATCTCATCCTTGCAGGCTCGACAAAGCAAGAGGAGTCGAGTTGGGATAATCAGCTCTCCAAAAAGAACTCGCTCACAGATTGGGAGGAGGCAACAAAGCTCCCATCCAGCAAGAGCCTATGGGACTGAATGCTTAACAGCACGGCATTTTATCATGCCCGAATGCTCATTTAACCTGTAACAAGAATGCTCGTTTAATCTGTAACATCCCCTGGGACATTACTCGTCTCAGGGGATGTTTTTTTAGTCTGTCGGCAAATGAAGGTCGGGCACACAGAGCTCTATGAACACTTCACCTCGTTAGTCCGCACCGTCAGCGCCATCTGAGAAAGACGTATGGCACATGCTTGCCTGGCCCTCAGTCGCTCCCCTTCCCCTCACCAAGGCCTGGTGATGGCTCTTGGGCAGCGTTATGAACACGATTTTGTGCGTTTTCGCCTTGCTTTTCGGATATTAATCACTATTTTTGCATACAGCGGCCTATGCCGCAAGAACAAACAAATGGAGACAAAAACAATGGAACAGAGTTTTATATCAATGGTACGTCAGAGCATCCACGACAACTGGAGCCTCGAGGCGCTGACCGACTACCAGGGCAGTACACTAAAATACCAGGACGTGGCACACGACATCGAGGTGCTGCACCTGCTCTTCCAGTGTACGGGCATCAAGCCCGGCGACAAGGTGGCACTGTGCGGCCGCAACAGCTCGCGCTGGGGTGTGGTGTTTCTGGCCACGCTGACCTACGGCGCGGTGTCGGTGCCCATCCTGCACGACTTCAAGGCCGACAACATCCACAACATCGTGAACCACTCTGAGGCCTCGCTGCTCTTCGTGGGCGACAACGTATGGGAGAACCTCGACGAGCGTGCCATGCCGCAGCTCAAGGGTATACTGGCCATTGCCGACTTCTCGCTGCTGGCCTCGCGCAGCAGGAAGCTGTCGGGTGCCAAAGAGAACTTCGACAAGCTGTGGCACAAACGCTACCCCAACGGTTTCCGCAAGGAGCACCTGTCGTATCACAAAGACCAGCCCGAGGCGCTGGCCTACATCAGCTACACCTCGGGCACGACGAGTTTCTCGAAGGGTGTGATGGTGCCCTACCGCAGTCTGTGGTCTAACGTGCGCTTCGCACAAGACAACATGCCTCTGCGCCCCGGCGACGCCCATGTGTGCATGCTGCCCCTGGCCCACGCCTTCGGCCTGCTGTTCAGCTTCCTCTTCGAGTTTACGAAGGGCTGCCACGTCTATTTCCTCACCCGCATGCCCAGTCCGAAGATTATCTTCCAGGCTTACCGGGAGGTGAAGCCCAGCCTCATCATCAGCGTGCCCCTGGTGGTGGAGAAGGTCATCAAGAAGAACGTGATGCCCAAGCTCAGCACCCGCCCCATGCAGCTGGCCCTGAAGGTACCCTTTGTGCGCCAGCGCATCCTGGCGGGCGTGCGCCGCAAGCTCTACGACCTCTTTGGCGGACAGTTCATCGAACTGGTGATTGGCGGTGCGGCCGTCAACGAGGAGGTGGCCCATTTCTTACACGAGATACGGTTCCCCTATACCATCGGCTATGGCATGACCGAGTGCGGACCGCTCATCAGCTACGCCTCGGCAAGTACGTACAAGGAGCGGTCGTGTGGCAGGCCGGTAGACCGCATGGAGGTGAAGATCGACTCGCCCAGCCCCGCCACGGTAGCGGGTGAGATCATGGTGCGCGGCACAAACGTGATGCAGGGCTACTACAAGAACCCGAAGGCCACCGCCGAGACGCTCGAGGACGACGGATGGATGCACACGGGCGACCTGGCGCTCATGGACGAGAACAGGAACATCAGCATCAAGGGCCGCAGCAAGAACATGCTGCTGGGTCCCAGCGGACAGAACATCTACCCGGAAGAGATCGAAGAGAAGCTCAACAACCTGCCTTACGTGGCCGAGTGTATCGTGGTGCAGAAGGAGGGTAAGATCATCGGCCTCGTTCATCCCGACTACAACGAGGCGCTGGCCAACGGGCTCAACGCCGAGCGCATCAACGGCATCATGGAGCAGAACCGCACGACCCTCAACGATATGCTGCCGCGCTACAGTCAGGTGACCGCCATCAAGATCTACGCCGAGGAATTCGAGAAAACGCCCAAGCGCTCCATCAAGCGGTATCTGTACCAATAATCGTAGACATAGTAACGTATGATAAGCCATGCGGGGGTATTGAAGACATAGTAACAGAATAACAGCCGTGCGGCGCGGGGTCTCACAGATTTCGCAGATGACGCAGATTATTGGCTAACGCGGTGAGTGGTCTCGCAAAAGCCTGTGGCTTGGAATGTGCCGCTACGCGACACGCCAACAAGAAATGTTCTGTTACTCTGTTAGCTGTACACCCCGCATGGCTGTTATTCTGTTACTCTGTCTAAAGCCCCTTCCCGCATGGCTGTTATTATGTTACTATGTCTAAGCATGGCTGAGAGCCGTTACTATGTCTTCAGCCCTTTAGCTGATATGAAGCATAAAGCCTGCCCGATATGATCGGGCAGGCTTTATGCTGTGCTATAAACAGTTGTATGATTTACTCGGGAAGAGAGATTGCCTCGCTCGGGCAAACAGCAGCGCAAGAACCACACTCTGTGCACTCATCGGGGTTGATAGAATAGATGTCACCCTCAGAGATTGCACCTACCGGGCACTCGTCGATACATGTACCGCAAGCAACACAGTCATTACTAATTACGTAAGCCATAATAATCGGTTATTAAATGTTTATAATGTTTTTGTATAATATGTACATTTCCTTGGCTCTTTTGAGCCCATTGTTATACCATGCAAAGATATATATTTTATCCGTAAGTACCTATATGTGGTGATAAGAATTTAAAATATTTAAACTTTGTCTAATTAGAAATGGGGATTGAAAGATATAATAAAGCAGCACATCTGGACGTTATAGGGACATGAAGCGAATATTGTTGACCATCCTCCTCTTGTCTACAGGTCTCACTGCCCTGCTGTCGCAGGAACGGGCTGTGCAAAACCGCCCCTATACCGACCTGCGTCCGTTCCATTTCGGCATCCTCGTTGGCACGCATCTGCAAGACCTAGAATTTGTGAACGTGGGTCCGCAGCTCATCACCGCCCCTGACGGCACACAGCAGAGCTATCTCATCACCTGCGACCAAGACCGCTGGGACAATGGGTTCAACGTGGGCGTGCTGGCCGAGGCGCGGCTCAACGAGTATGTGCAGTTCAGACTGGCACCGGCGTTGTATTTCGGCACGCGACACATCTCGTTTCACAATATGGATGCGCAGGCCCCCGACTCGCTGCTCTCGCGCAAGCAGACCATGAAGTCGGCCTATATCAGTTGTGCCATGGACCTGATCTTCGCTGCCCCCCGCTCCAACAACCACCGCCCATACGTTATGCTGGGCCTGAACCCGATGATCAACCTCAGCAGCAACGACAACGACTATCTGAAGCTGAAACGCTACGATGCGTTCCTGGAGGCCGGCATTGGCTGCGACTTCTACCTGCCGTTCTTCAAGCTGCGCCCCGAACTGAAGTTTATGTACGGCCTTACCAATGCACTCGATACCAACCACGCCAACCGCCTCAAAGACCAGTCGATGCGCCCCTACGCCTTGTCGGTCAACTCAGCCCGCTCGAAGATGGTGGCCCTGACCTTCTATTTTGAGTAATCACTTCTTCCCACCTTTCACCGGGGCAAAGGTGAGCTTCATCTCACCTACATACAACCCGCTCTTGCCGTTCTGGTTCACGGGAATATCCTTGCCATCGAGATTCTTCACATAGCGCAGCTTGGTGAAAAAAGTATGGCTGTGCCCGCCGAGCACCAGGTCGATGCCCCGTGTGCTACGGATGAGCAGCGGGTCGCCCACACCCTCCTCGAGCCATCCCAGGTGAGAGAGGCAGATGACGAGGTCGCACTTCTTACGATGCAGCAGGTCGGCCATCTGCTGGGCCGTGGCAATGGGGTCGAGATATTGGGTAGACCGGTAGTTGGACTTCTCTACCAGTCCGTCGAGGGCCGGCCCGAGGGCAAAGACCCCAATCTTCAACCCCTGGTGGCGGAAGATGTAATAGGGCTTCACAATCTTGTCGAGCCCATACTCGCTGAACTTATAGTTGGAGCAGACTATGGGGTAATTGAGCATGCTGAACACCCGTGCCATATTCTCCAGTCCGTAGTCAAACTCATGGTTGCCGATGGTTCCGGCGGTGTAGCCCATGCGGTTCATCAGCCCGGCCTCCACGTCACCCTTGAACAAGGTGTAATAGGGCGACCCCTGCGAGAAGTCGCCACTGTCGAAGAGCAGCAGGTCGGGGTATGTGGCACGCTTCTCCTTCAACATGGCGATGCGGCGCAGGTAACCGCCGTGACCCGCCTGCACGGTGTCGGCCAGCTGCTCGCTCAGGGGCATGATGCAGCTGTGGGTGTCGTTGGTCTGTAATATCACCAGTTCTTTCTGGGCCATCGTCACCGATGCCGTCATGAGCATCAGCGACAGCAAGGCATATCTTACTTGTCTCATCATCATTCCACAATTTTAATTCTACCTTCCACTTCCCGGTCTACCACAACACCCTGTCGCGACTGCTCGCGCAGGTAATCGACAATGAGGAAGCGCACATTGTCTTGTTCGTTCTCAGGCGCCAGGATGTCGGTGGCACTCTTGAACGCCGTCATCTGGTCGTTGCCGTGAGCCACATAGTCGAGCGTCGAGATACGGTACTGTGCATTGTCGTCGACGGGCTTGCCGTTGACCAGCGCACTCACGAGCTTGCCGTCGCGGCTGATCTGCAGCTCCACGCCATGGCTCACGCCCTCGCCGCCACGCATGGCCATCTGGGCAAACAGCTCTCTGACCTTGGCCCCCGAGAGGGTCACCAGACAGATCTTGTTTTCGAACGGGGCCACGTCGACCACGTCGCCGAAGGTCACCTCGCCGGCTGTGAGCGCCGCCCTGATGCCACCCATGTTATATACGGCGAAGTCGGCCTTCTCGTGGTACTTCGCAGCGCCCCACAGCAGGATGTCCGCCAGCAGGTTCGACAGTTTGCTCTCAGGCCGGTGGGCTGCCATGTTGCTGGCCAGCCTGCCCACCACAGGTCGCATGATGCTGTCTACCTCGTGCTGATAGGGTGCCATAAATTGTGCCAGCTCGCCGTTGGCAGACACGTCATAACGCTTGTCGATTAGGATGCGAGAGTGGGTGATGCCCGTCATCTGATAGTGGGTGGCACATGATGTGGCCACCAACGACAACGCCCCCAGACTCCAGAGGTATAATCTTGGATTCATACTATATACACTGTTTATTCATGACAAAAGTACCGCTTTTCTGCGAAAGCGGCAAACGAACCACGATGTTTTAACACACCCCTGGCACAAAAGCCACCGCACCCAAGCGAGGTAACCATTCAGCGAATATATCTCACACAGAGTAACGGAGGGCACGGAGATTTTATTCACACGAAGTTTTTTTTCACACAGAGACACGGAGGGCACAGCGTGGCAACTCGTTGAGCCAGGGAATGATGAGCTTTTGTCAGCATCTCTGGAATAATTCTCTGTGTACTCTGTGGCTCTGTGGCTCTGTGTGAGCAACAATCGCTGAACCCAGATAGCATGCGAGAGCGAAATGTTAAAAAACAAAAGAAAGATACATCTACCAACGGCATATTCCACAGAAAAGCAGTAACTTTGCACCGCTTTTCGGCTCAACCGCTGGTTGAGGGACGTGTCCTCATGCTACGTTGGGTTGGAACGACAAACAATTTTTAAAATCAATACAATGGATTTAATTAAAGTTGCTGAAGAAGCATTTGCAACCGGCAAGCAGTTCCCTGACTTCAAGGCAGGTGATACCATTACTGTCGCTTACAAAATCGTCGAGGGTTCTAAGGAGCGTATCCAGCTCTATCGTGGTGTGGTGATCAAGATCAGCGGCCACGGTAACAAGAAGCGCTTCACTGTTCGCAAGATGTCGGGCACTGTGGGTGTAGAGCGTATCTTCCCCATCGAGTCGCCGGCCATCGACAACATCGAAGTCAACAAGCGTGGTAAGGTGCGTCGCGCCAAGCTGTACTACCTGCGTAAGCTCACCGGTAAGGCTGCCCGCATCAAGGAGAAGCGCGTCATTACCAAGTAATGACACCCTCCTGATTCACCTGGTTGAAAGACCAAAGGGAACAAGAATTCCAAGAGATAAAAAAGGCTCAACACTGATGTTGAGCCTTTTTTTGTGTCGTGACCATACCCTTTGCCCCCCCACCGGTGGCACTGATTGGTGGGTGGGAGGATGGATACTTTTAATTTTTAAACACGGAAAACACAGAAGTAACGGAAGCCACGACTGGCACGTTTTGATTGCGAAACATCGCTGCGCGATGAACGGATGGCACGGAACCTGCCCACCACATCCCTTATCTGGCTCAGTTAATAAATGTGTGTATTTAACCATTAGTTTCAGGCGAATAATTGCTTGACTCTGTATAGGCAAATGATATTCTCCGATGCGACCCGCCTGCGGGTCTGACAAGATATTCTGCGATGAGCATCCTCTGAAATGATATTCTCATATATTCTGAGATTCGCCGAAGGCGAGCGGAGGAAAACAAAGGAAGCAATGTCTCCATATCGACTGGGGGCTCTCAAT
>JBHAFS010000114.1:0-6300 GCA_041856205.1 Prevotella sp. | reverse complement strand
TTCGTTGTCTTGTTCATGTTTAGTGCCACTGGCCTGCAAACGGATTTCATCGAGCACCTGCCGGGTGCGCTTGTAGGTCGGTGAGTTCTCGACGGCCAGAATCACATCCTCGTTGTCGAGGTCGTCCTGACTGAAGATATAGATGTGAGGACGCCGCTTGTACTTGGTGTTCTTGGCATCGGTGGCATAGTAGCGGTTGCGGCGGTCCTGGCGCTCGGCGGCTTTCTCCTCCTCTTCGGCAATGCGGTTGGCCTCTTCCTGTGAGCGACGGCTGACGCGGTCTTTGGGCTCCACATCCTCGATGCCGAAACCCGTGGCCAGGATGGTGACCTTGACTTTCTTCTCCAGGTCCGGGTCGATGGCCAGTCCCCATTTGATCTCGAAGTCCTCGCCAAACTTGGCCATGAAGTCGTTCACATCGTTCATCTCCTCCATCATGAGGCCCTGCTGCTCTTTCTTCTCGCTTGAGAAGGCGATGGAGAGCAGAATCTTCTTGGAGTTGAAGACATTGTTGTCGTTGAGCAGCGGTGAGTTGAGGGCATCTTCGATGGCCTTCTTCACACGTCCCTCGCCTTCGCCGTAACCCGTGCTCATGATGGCCACGCCACCGTCTTTGAGCACGGTTTTCACATCGTTGAAGTCGAGGTTGATGAGTCCGTGGATGGTGATGATCTCTGCGATGCTCTTGGCGGCCACGCTCAGTGTGTCGTCGGCCTTGCCAAAAGCGTCGAGCACGGTCAGCTCGGGATAAATCTCACGAAGCCGCTCATTGTTGATGACCAGCAGGGCATCGACGTGCTTGGCCATCTCCTCAACGCCGTCGAGGGCCTGGTCGATCTTCCTGGGTCCTTCGAAGCGGAAGGGTATGGTGACGATGCCCACCGTGAGGATGCCCATCTCCTTGCTCACCTCGGCGATGACAGGCGCTGCGCCGGTGCCGGTGCCTCCGCCCATGCCTGCGGTGATGAAGGCCATCTTGGTGCCATCGTTGAGCATGTTGCGTATCTCGTTGATACTCTCCATGGCGGCCTCACGGGCACGTGTGGGTCGGTTTCCGGCTCCCAGGCCTTCCTTGCCGAGCTGCAGATGCACGGGTACGGGCGAGTCGTTCAGGGCTTGAGCATCGGTGTTGCAGAGCACAAAGGTCACATCGTGAATGCCCTCGCGATACATATGGTTGACTGCATTGCCACCACCGCCACCTACACCGATGACCTTGATGATGCTGTTCTCTTTTTCTGGATCGCCGAAATCAAGAATGGACGGCTTCTTATTCTCTGTCATATTATTGTCTGCCATAATAGTCTGTCTTAAATCGTTGATACCTGGTTATTCGTCGTCTTCGACAATCTTCTTGCCGAAGTTCTTGAGACTGTTGAATGTCTTGTGAAGCCAAGAGTTTTCCCTTTTCTCCTGACGGCGACGCTCCTCCTCAGCCTCCTCAGCCTTTCGACGGGCCTCGTCTTCCTGTTGCTTCTTGCGGCGGGCTTCCTCGTCGGCAGCTTTCTCGGCCTCGGTCTGCACGATGCCCTTTCCCGAGATTTCGCTCAAGGGACGTGGTTCCTTGGGGGGGTCAGCCGTGGTGACGGGCTTTTCCGTACCAAAGAGGTTGTTGCTGATCTCCTCGCCGGCACAGTTCATGTCGCCCTTGGCCAGCAATCCCAGGATGGTGCACATGGTGCCGTCTTTGGCAGTAATGACAGGGTTGTTGGAGTTGATCGTCTGCGAGACAAACCTTGCCACTCTGATTTTCTCCACGTGTGTATGGTTGCGGAAGGCACGTTCGATATTCTTCAGGTTCGAAGCACCGCCTGTGAGGATGATGCCGCCAATGAGCTTATCGTAAAAATCGGACGGCACCTGGCACCATACGTTCTCGATGATCTCCTGCACTCGTCCTTCCACAATGTCCACAAATTTGCGCATCTCCACTGAGCGGTCGCCGTCGATGGGGTAGGTCTTGTCGGAGTCCAACTCATTGGTGTCGGTGTAGGCGCTGGCATACTGCAGCTTCATCTCCTCGGCGTCGTGCTCCTCGATCTGGAGCGAAGCGATGTCTTTAGTGATGTTGTTGCCGCCCAGAGGGATGACTGCCAGGTGACGCAGGATATTTTTATGGAAGACCGATACAGTGGTGGTGTCGGCACCCATGTCGACGAGCACGCATCCTCCGCGACGATCGGCGTCGGTCAGCACATTGTCGGCCAGTGCCAAGGGAGATAGGTACATCTCAGCGATAGCGATGCCGGCGTTGTCGAAACACTTGTTGATATTGCGGTAGAAAGTCTTACGCCAAAGGATATTGAGGAAGTTGCCTTCCAGGCGTGAGCATTGGATGCCGACGGGGTCGAGCTGGAATTGGTTGTCGACACGGTACTCCTGGGTGGCAGCGTCCAAGATTTCCTGCTCGGGATATTGCATGCTGCGGTTGGCATCCATGAGCTCGTTGATCATGTCTTGCGTCACGATGGTGTCCCCAGGCAGATCTTTAACAATGGTGTTCATGACACTGCGGATGGACTGTCCGCCTACGCCCACATAGACGTGCGCAATCTTCGATTTGAGCGTCGTCTCCAGTTTCTTCACGATATTGGTAAGCGTCTGCACGGTCTTGTCGATGTTGTAGACCACCCCCTTGCGGATGCAGGAGGTAGAGTCTTCTCTCACGACAGAAAGCACGGTGATGCTGCCGTCAAGGTTCTTCTTGCCTGCAATGCCGGTCATCTTGGATGAGCCTAGCTCGATTGCTACTATAAATTCTGCCATAGGTGTATGATAATTATCAATTCAAGTTTCGTTTCTTACAAATAATCTGGTTGTCAAATTCAACGTTGATGTACGAGTATTTGTTCCATCCGGCCTGCGACAGTCCGTAGAGATAGAACTTCTTGAGGCGGTCCATCTTCTTGTTGACGTAGTCGGTGACGAGTTTCTTGCGCTCGTTCACATATTTGGTCTCGGGCAGCTGTCCGATGTAGATGATATGGTTGCCCACGCGCGGCACCAGCTCCACACCGCGGTCGCGCAGCACGTTGATCTGCACCACTTGGTTCTTCCAGAACTCGTCGTTCATCAAGGCCTTGGCCAGATGCGACACGTAGTTGTGGGCATACCACTTGTTGATGTAGCCCGTGGCGATGATCAGGTCGCTCGTGTAGTGTGAGTTGGGCATGATGCTGTTGTTGTCGTCCAGGTAATAGTCGTCACCGTTGGCTGCTTTGATGCGCACGGTGGGCATTCGCTGGGTGAGGTTGATGCACACGTGCCCGTCCTCGGTCTTGTAACACTCGGCCGTCTTGACAAACGAACTTTGCTTCAGCGTCTCTTCTATACTCCTGACATTGACTTGCTTGAGCGGTTTGGCCAGCGGATAGAGCTTGTTCTTCTCCAGGCGCGCCTTGATCTCGGGTGCTGTGATGAAGCCGTTGGTGGCCTCGTCTTGGATATTGATGTTCACCTGGGTACACACATGCGATACCTCATTGGGCTTGTTGAAAGCCATGAAGGCAACGACGATGTATGCTGCCAGTACTACATCGAGTACCACGAGTATGGTCTTTTTCCAGTTGATGCGCATCATATATCTCATCCGGGAAAGACGGCTACCGCCGTTCACCCGGCTCTTTCGTTATCTTATTTCTTAGCCTCCAATATCCGCGCAATCTGTGGCACGTCGTTGTCGAGGTCGCCGGCACCCAGCACGATGAGCACGTCAAAGTCGCGCTCCTTCACCAGTTTCAGCACGTCGCTCTTGAGGATCATGCTCTTTTCCACTCCCGGACGGAGGTTGTCGTAGATGATCTGTGACGTGACGCCGGGGATAGGCTCCTCGCGGGCGGGGTAGATCTCGGTGAGGATCACCTCGTCGAAGTGGCTCAGCGCATCGGCAAACTCCTTGTAGAAGTCGCGGGTACGGGTGTAGAGGTGTGGCTGGAAGATGGCGGTGATCTTGCGGTCCTTGTAGAGCTTCTTGAGGCTCTTGGCACTTTGCAGGATCTCCTTCGGATGGTGGGCATAGTCGGACAGGAACACGTGCCTGTCGTTACGAATTTTGAAGTCGAAGCGGCGGTCTACGCCGTGGTAGGTCTTCATGCCGTAACGCAACTCGTCGGCAGTGCAGCCATTGAGCTGGGCAAGGGCCATGGCGGCCACGCCGTTCTCGATGTTGATGGGCACCGGTTGTCCCAGCACCACGTTTTTGACATTCTCCACAGGCGAGATGAAGTCGAAAGTGATCTCGCCGTTGGCGATGGTGATGTTCTCGGCATGGAAGTCACCCTCGTCGCGGCTGTAGTCGTAGATCTTGACGCCGGGCTGCACGTTGGCTTTCATCTCGAGTCCCTTGCGGATGATAAGGGCGCCACCGGGTTGAATCAGCTCGGTGTAGTGGCGGAAGCTCTCGAGGTAAGCCTCTTTGGTGCCGTAGATGTCGAGGTGGTCGGGGTCGGTGGCCGTGATGACGCTCATCCACGGGCGCAGCCAATGGAACGAACGGTCGAACTCATCGGCTTCGATGACCACAAAGTCGCTGGCATCCGAGAGGATATAGTTGGTGCCATAGTTCTTGGATATGCCGCCGAGGAAGGCGTTGCAGTCCACATGGCTCTGGTGCATGATGTGAGCGCACATGGTCGACGTGGTGGTCTTGCCATGCGTGCCGGCCACACACAAACCTTTGTGGGTGCGGGTGAGGGTGCCCAGCACCTGGGCACGCTTCTCGATGACGAAGCCGCCGTCGCGGAAATACTGCAGTTCCTTGTGGTCGGCAGGGATGGCTGGGGTGTAGATGACGAGGCACGATGCCTTGTCGCGGCAGGCATGAGGTATCTCGTCGACATTCTCCTCATAGTGTATCACCATGCCTTCCTTCTCCAGCTGGCGCGTGAGGTCGCTGGGTGTGCGGTCGTAACCGGCCACCACCAGTCCCTGATGGATGAAATATCGGGCGATGGCACTCATGCCGATGCCACCGGCTCCTACGAAATAAACAGCTTTTATATCTTTCAGTTCCATTTCCTTTGTAATTAATCACTTCTTTCCCCAAGCCAGCTTCACCACCTCGTCGGCGATGATGTCGGCCGAGTCTTTTAATCCCAGCTTCATGATGTTCTCGCTCAGCGAGGCCAGCTTGGCATCGTCGTGGATGGTGTTGAGGGCTGTGGCCAGCAGCGCGTCGGGGGCGTCGGCATCCTTGACATAGATGGCGGCATCCTTGTTGACCAGGGCCATGGCGTTCTTGGTCTGGTGGTCCTCGGCCACGTTAGGGCTGGGCACGAGGATGACCGGCTTGCCGATGAGGCAGAACTCGCTGATGGAGCTGGCTCCGGCACGACTGATCACCAGGTCGGCAGCCTGATAGGCAGCTCCCATGTCGCTGATGAAGTCGAGCACCTTGAGATTGGGGGTATCGCCGAAGTCGGCCACGGCCTTGCCCATCTCTTCGTTGTAATATTTTCCGGTCTGCCAGATAAACTGCACATCGGCAGCCTTCACCTGCTCGAGATGCTGGCGCATACTCTCGTTGATGGTGCGTGCGCCAAGGCTTCCGCCCACCAGCAGGATGGTCTTCTTGTCGGGATCGAGGCCGAAAGCCTTGCGGGCCTCTTCCTTGGTGACCGTTGCCTCGAGCACATTCTGGCGCACGGGGTTGCCGGTCATGATGATTTTCTCGGCCGGGAAGAACCGGTCCATCCCTTCGTAGGCCACGCATATCTTGGCTGCTTTCTTGGCCAGGAGCTTGTTGGTCACTCCGGCGTAGCTGTTCTGCTCCTGTATCAGGCAGGGTATTCCCTTGTCGGCGCATACATTCAGCGTTGGTCCGCTGGCATATCCACCCACGCCCACAGCCACCATGGGCTTGAAGTCGCGGATGATTTTCTTGGCCATGCGCTGGCTTTTCCAGATCTTGAAGAGTACGGCGATGTTCTTCAGCAGGTGCTTGCGGTCGAAACCGCTGATGGGCAGCCCTTTGATTTCGTAGCCCGCAGCAGGCACGCGTTGCATCTCCATTCGACCGAGTGCGCCCACAAACAGAATGTCTGCTTCTGGGTGCTTGGCTTTGATGGCGTTTGCGATGGATACGGCGGGAAAGATGTGTCCGCCGGTACCGCCTCCGCTGATGACGATTCTCAATTCTTTATCCATGTCATCTAGTTTTGTCGCCTTGTGGAGGCGACCTTGTTGATTGACCTTAATATATTTGGCAAAAGTAATCAAAAAAATTATCTTTTGATCATATTCGCGCTATTTTATTTATTTCTAGGGCGATAAGTCGTTGCCGTTGCAACCTTGCTTGCAGGA
>JBHAFS010000113.1:0-14527 GCA_041856205.1 Prevotella sp. | reverse complement strand
TATAAAATAATTTTGTTTTCATTCGTTATTGCCCGAAAAGTAATACTTTTGCACTCGCAATGAAAATTGCAGGCTCAAACGCAAAGCAAAAGATGCTCGAGTGGTTGAAGAGGCACGCCTGGAAAGCGTGTATACCCCTAAAGGGTATCGGGGGTTCGAATCCCCCTCTTTCCGCAGTTTGTGTATATTTATTTTGTTTTAAAGCTAGCAGAGATGAAACATCTGATTACCCGTCTCACCATATTCACCTTACTTGTTCTTAGTTGCTCGTCACTCATCGCACAAAATGTGGCAACGCCAAAGTCAGCTGCTCCTGCGGTGCAGAAAGCTGCCGCCCCTGACAGTATGGCTGAGGGAACTGAACTCGATAGCGCCTCGGCCGAGCAGATGCTCGACGAGGGCCTTGCTGCCGGTATCGACTCGGTGGCTCCCGTGGAGAGCCAGGGGTTGCACAAGACGCTCAAGACAAAGTTTATCGAAGGCGACGCGGGGTTCATGTCGTTCGTGGCTCTGGCTTTGGTGCTGGGACTGGCTTTCTGCATTGAACGCATCATCTACCTCAGTCTTTCGGAAATCAATGCCAAGAAATTTATGAAAGACCTGGATGCCAAAATCATGTCGGGCGACATCGACGGGGCCAAGAGCCAATGTCGTGAGACCCGTGGGCCGGTGGCCTCGATCTGCTACCAAGGGCTGGAGCGTATTGATGAGAGCATCGACAACGTAGAGCGCTCCGTAGCCAGCTACGGAGCCGTGCAGAGTGCCAACCTCGAGAAGGGCTGCTCATGGATCACGCTGTTCATTGCCATGGCCCCCTCGCTGGGGTTCCTGGGAACGGTGATCGGCATGGTGATGGCTTTCGAGCAGATAGAGAGTGCCGGCGACATCAGTCCCACCATCGTGGCTGCGGGCATGAAAGTGGCGCTCATCACTACCATCTTCGGTATCATAGTGGCTCTTATCCTGCAAGTTTTCTACAATTATATCCTCTCGAAGATAGAGCATCTCACTTCGCAGATGGAGGAGTCGGCTATCACGCTGCTCGACTCGATCATGAAATATAAGCTGACGCGCTGATGAAGCTGGATTTGCAAAACTGGAAACATTGGTCAACAGAGAAACGCTCAATGAGCGTTTTCTACCCATTGGTGGCCTTGTCGGTTGTGGTGTTCGCAACGTTCTGGTTTGTGGGCTTCGATCGGCCGTTTGATGCTAATCCCAATTTCAATGCGCCGCTGTTTACCGATGCCATCCTCATTTTGTCTTATCTTTTGATGCTTCTTACACTTGCCGTCGGATTGTGGTCGATGGTACGCGGGCTGAAGCTGCGAGGCAAGACGGATGCCAAGGACAACAATATACCTGTAAAGAAGATGGGCTACATCATCTTTGTGGGAGGCTTGGTGCTGCTGGTGGTCACGTTCCTCACGGGCTCTGCCCAACCGCTGACCATCAATGGCGTGAAGTATAACGACTGGCTCGGGCTGAAGGTGTCCGACATGTTTATCAATACATCTCTGGTCATGCTTCTGCTGGCCGTTGCCGCCGTGGTATATGGCGCAACCAAATATAACCGTCGGAAATGAGATTTTATCGTCGTCGACATAATGTTCCAGAACTCAACACCACATCAACAGCTGATATATCGTTCATGTTGTTGATCTTTTTCCTTGTCACTACCAATATGGATGTAGACAAGGGATTGTCGCGACAGTTGCCCCCCGCAGAGAAGCAAGAGCAGCAGTCGTTTGTGCAGAAGGGCACGTTGATGACTTTGAAAATTACCGCAGACAACCATCTTTTGGTTGACGACCGCCCATTGCCTATGGGGCAGGTGCGCGACAGGGTGGAGGCCTTCGTGCGTCGCTTGGGTAACAGACACCTCATCAAGGTGGAGGTAGATGCGCAGGCCAGCTACAACACCTATTTCCAACTTCAGAACGAACTGGTTGCCGCTTATACTGCCATGCGCAATGCGACGGCGCTGAGGATGTTCAAGCATCCCTATAACGATTTGTCCCAGGAACAGCGTGACCAGGTGAAGGAGGCTTGTCCGCAGCGCATCGCCGAGCAATATGCTGCAACGCCGGAAAGGCAGTCTACGGCACAGCAGGAAGGAGGTATGCCATGAACTTGTATCGTCGTCATTCTCATGCAGTGCCGGGACTCAACACAGCCTCTCTTCCCGACCTTATCTTTACAGTCCTCTTTTTCTTCATGATTGTCACGCACATGCAAAAAGTTGCCGTAAAGGTGCAGTATCGTGTGCCTCAGGGAACCGAGCTCACTCGGCTGACCAAGAAGTCGGCCGTCACCTATATCTATATCGGCAAGCCCACGAAAGGCATGAGTCGGGCAGTGGGCGAGGGCACACGCATCCAATTGAACGATAAGTTTGCCTCGGCCTCCGACATCATCGACTATGTTTCGGCTGAACAAGACCGTATGTCGCCCGAAGACCAACAGCAGATGACGGTGTCAATCAAGGCCGACAAAGACACCAAGATGGGGTTGATCAACGATGTGAAGCAGGCATTGCGGCAGGCCAAGGCCTACCGCATCAGCTATTCGGCTGTGGAACATAAACTATAAGTCTAACCCTTCTCAGTATATTGACACTCTACTTTTGTGGCTCTACATTCGCACGTTATTCCCAATTATTGTGTCAATTTATTATAAAAACCAATAGAAATATTGTTTTTTTGAACGCTAATTATTAACTTTGCATCAAAATAAACAACAAATAAATATGGCACATCATACATTAGATGCTCTCGACAGGAAGATTTTGAAACTCATTGCCGAAGACGCTCGCATTCCTTTTTTGGAAGTGGCACGTGCTTGCAACGTCAGCGGCGCTGCTATTCACCAACGCATTCAGAAACTCACCACACTCGGTATCCTGAAGGGCTCAGAATTTATTATCGATCCTGAGAAGATAGGTTATGAGACCTGTGCTTATGTAGGACTATATCTGAAAGATCCCGAATCCTTCGACCTTGTGGTGGAAAAGCTGCGCAAGATTCCAGAAGTTACGGAGTGTCACTACACCACTGGTGGCTACGATATGTTCATCAAGATTTACGCCAAGAACAACCACCACTTGCTCAACATTATCCACGATAAGCTGCAGCCGCTGGGATTATCGCGCAGCGAGACCATTGTCAGCTTCAATGCCGTCATCAACCGGCAGCTGCCCATCCTCGACGAAGAGGTAGACGGCGATGATGACGATGATGAGGAGGATGTTCTCGACTAAAGTGTGTTGCAGGTTATTTAACGATATATTCGATGAAGGAAAAGCTCTGGTGCTTTTCCTTTTTTGTTGGTGTCCACCGGCTAAGGTCTATCTCTGGAAAGAAGCTGTCTGCCCGGGTGGGGATGTCGTCCACTAACGTCAGATAGAGTCGGTTGGCCTTTGGCAATGCCTGCGCGTAGATTGATGCACCACCAATGACAAACACCTCTTCTTCATCTCGATGCGCCCAGAGGGCCTCATCGAGTGAGCCATACACCTCACAACCGGCGATGGCTCTGGGGCTCCGAGTGATAATCACGTTAGTGCGGTGGGGCAAGGGACCGTTGGGCAGCGATTCAAGCGTCCTGCGCCCCATGATGATGGTATGCCCCGTAGTCAGCTGCTTGAAGCGCTGGAGGTCTTCGGGGATGTGCCAGGGCAGTCGGTTACGATATCCGATGGCACGATTGGGCGCCATGGCCACGACAAGGCTCAGGTTGGCATATCGGGGCGTGTCGTGCGGTGTGAAGTTCGCATTGTCATTCATGGGAACTGATGTTGATGATGTCTACGGGTTCGTCAGGAAGATAGGTGCTTTTAATTTTCCATTCCTGGGGGTAGAGGTTGTTTACCCTGTTGCCGATATTTTTTCCGAATCCCAGCGCATGACCTTTGTAGGTGAGCAGCACAAAGCCGCGAGGGGCATCTAGCGACAGCGTGATGGCTTCCTTGCGTAGGTATGCAATGGCTTGGTTGTAGTCGAGAGCGACGTTTGGCAGTTGCGATTGCTTCAGTCGGATGGAGAGGGCCAGCGACTCATGGGGCACGAGGTCATTGCCCTTGGTCGTGCCCAGTGTCACCCCAGCATGGATGACGTGCAGCTTGTCGTAGGCCTGCTCATAACGGTCGAGCCACCACGTAGGGATGGCCGTGAGCTGTTCGCCGCGTTCAACCACTTCATAGCTGCCCTCTAGCCAGGCTTCTGCCTGCAGTGGCTGTCCGTTGGGCTTCGCGTTCGACTTCTTGTTAGGGCGTTTCCGTTTCTTGCTCCCTGTGGCTGCGGCATCTGTATGTTTCAGCACCGCCTCGCTGTCGCCCAGCTTCCGGAGCACTGCCACAAACAATCCCTCGCCTTCGGTCTTGCCTGGAATAAAACGGTATACGGGATGGCTGTCTATCAGCGCCCCCGTAATGTTCCACCCGGGTTTGGTCTCGACCTCCACAAAGTCAGCCCCCAGGTTTTCGGCGATCCAGTTCACGTTTTCCTCGTCTTCATGGGCATTGAAGGTGCAGGTGGCATATATGAGCAGTCCACCGGCTCTGAGACATGGCCAGATATCTGCTACAATGGTTCGCTGCAGCTGCCAGCATTTCTCCACATTCTCGCGGCTCCACTCGGCCAATGCTCCCTCATCCTTTCTGAACATCCCCTCACCCGAGCACGGCACATCCGTGAGGATGATGTCGAACAACAGCCCTGACCGTTGGTAATCGGCAGCATAGTTGTTGGTCACCACAACGTCGGGGTGCCCGAACTTCTGCACGTTTTCGGCCAGAATGCTGGCACGTAACTTCATGGGCTCATTGGTGAAGAGGACACTTCCCTCGGGAAGCACAGCCCGCGCCGTCGTTGTCTTACCGCCGGGGGCCGCACAGAGGTCGAGCATCATCACTGGCTCGTGGATCAGTTGTCGTAAGATGTGGCTGATGAACATCGATGATGCTTCCTGCACATAATAGAGTCCGGCATGGAACAATGGGTCGAAGGTGAAGTTGGGACGGAAGGGCAGGTAGCAGCCTTCCGGGCACCATGTTACTGGCCTACAGTCCTCATTAAGGGCAGCTGGCACTGTTGCAGTCTTGAATGGGTTGAAGCGGATGCTCGTTGGCGGCTCCTGCTTCAGTCCTTGTTCCAGACTGCCATACAGGGCTTCGCCCATCAGTTGCCGGGTGTAGGCCTCAAAATCTTTGGGTAGTGTCATTTGTCATGAATGTTTTGGTTGCAAAAGTAGAATATTTTTTGTTACTTTGCAACTATAACCACCCCTGTTTCGTCAAACACACAGAATTTCAAAAGAAAGAAGACGTATGAAACAGTATCTCATAGCCATAGCATTGATGTTAGCCCTCAACGCAGGTGCTACAAGTGTGCAACCCCGTCATCGCCATCATCCCCCCACCGTGCAGGTGGATCCAGCGAAGCCCCAGTCGCCCTCTGCATTGGCTGCGACAACCGACAGTGTCGATAGCGAGGGCATCGAGGCTTTTTCCGACACTTCCTCAACCGCAAAGGCTGGTAGCGAAGACTCGGTCTACCAGACTAGCTCTTATGATTCAAGCAATGACATCGACCTCGATTCCTACCCCCTGCTGCGGAAAATCCTGGGTGGAACTATCGGAGTAGGGGGCACCCTCATCGCCGTGATTGTGGTGTTGGGCATACTTCTCTGCTTGTTGGCACCATTTATTGTAGTCATTTTCTTGATCCGTTATCTCATCAACCGCCACAACAACCAGGTGACACTTGCTGAGAAAGCCATGGAGACAGGACAGCCCATCCCTGAGGGCATCAAGCCTATAAATACCGGGACTGCCGAATTCTACCGCCAGAGAGGCATCAAGAACGCTGCCATCGGCGTGGGCTTGTTTATCATGTTCTGGATCTGGGACTCTGGATTACTCATGGGCATTGGGGCCTTGGTGGCCTGTTATGGCATCGGACAGATTATCATCGGCAAGACATCCAAGTAAGTGGATAGGTTAGAAGACATCAGCTTGGTCACCCAGGTGGCTGTATTCCACAATCGGCGGGCTTTCGACAAGCTGGTCAGGGAATATCAGTCGCCTGTCAGGCGTTTCTTCCTCAGCCAGACCGTTGGCGACTCGCAGCTCAGCGACGACCTCGCGCAAGACACCTTCGTCAAGGCCTACACCCACATCGGCCAGTTTCAAGGCAAGTCGTCGTTTCTCACATGGCTCTACCGTATCGCCTACAATGTGTATTACGACTATACGCGCAGTCATCGTCCCACCGCCGACATCGATTCTCCTACGGTTCGCACCACAGGCTCGCCGGCTGTCGACAGCAACCTGAAGCTCGACATCTATGATGCCCTTCAGTTGCTTACGGCATCCGAGCGCACGTGCGTGACCTTGCAGCTGATGGAAGGACAGGCCATCGACAAGATTGCGGAGATTACCGACATGCCACAGAATACAGTCAAGAGTCATTTGGCAAGGGGAAAGAAGAAGATGGCCGATTTTCTTCGGGCCAATGGCTACAGGTAACCGCTCCCCAAAACATCAACGACTACAATTATGCAATATTACAGAAAGACAATGAATACCGATAATCCCATCCACAAGACCGACGATGAACTGCTGGAACAGTTTTTCGCAGCCAATATGCCGCAACCTCAGGATGACGGCTTCTCACAGAATGTGATGCGACAACTGCCGCAACGGGCAAGGAAAATGAACCGGATATGGTCCTTCGCCTGTGCTTTGCTGGCAGCAGCTATTTTCTTGCTGTTCGACGGTATCGAACAGCTTCGGGTGTTGGTCTGGCGTATGCTTGGTGATGCGGCGGGATATGTGGCATCCATCGATTTCAGCGTTCTCTCTCCGGTGATGATTGTCTTGGCAGCAGTTGTGCTCCTGGTAGTGGGGCTGTCAAATCTGCTGCCTACTCAAAGATGATGTCTACACCAGCATCACCGTTCTTTTGTGAGTCATCCTCCTTGGTCTTTGGCTGGGGAGGATTTTTCAGTTTGCCCTGCTTGTCAAACATGCCGTAGGTGGTTCGTAGCACCATAAACTCTGTGCGTCGGTTCAGTTGGTTGCATATCTCCTGCTGCTTCTCATCCTTCAGTGCCTTGACAAACTCCTCGGTCAGCACGTCGCCTTCTTTCAGCCAACCATATTTCTCGGTTAGCTTGCGCTTGATGGTCTTGGGCTTCTCCTTGCCATAACCTCGCGGAGTGAGGCGGTCGGAAGCAATGCCATGGGCAATGAGATAGTTGACCACCGCCTCGGCACGTCGTTGCGACAGGCGCTGGTTATATTCTTTCGAGCCTTTATAGTCGGTATGGGCACTCAGTTCAATGGTTACATGCGGATTCTCGTTTAATAAGGCTACCAGTTTGTCGAGTGCCGTCTTCGAGCTGTCGCGCAGGGTGGCCTTGTCAAAGTCGTAGAAGATATTGTCAATCAGTGTCGGGGCCGATATGTTGGCCAAGGCAAACTGCAGGGTTGTGTCGCTCGACTCTTTGGGGTTCAGCTTTGCCCTCACCTCTTCCGTATGGTTCAGATAGCCCTTGCAGGCCGCCAGAAACAGATAGCTCACGCCCTCATCCAGCACCTTGGTGAACGACCCGTCGCTGCGAACGCTCAGTCGCTCGTTGGTGCCATCATCTCCCACCACATACACCTGTGCGGCGGGCAGTTCATAACCCTCCATCTCGTAGACCCAGCCTTTCACCGTCTGGACGATCTCCGGATTCTCGAAGGCATAGATATGGTCCCATCCGCGCCCGTCGCCCCGGTTGCTCGAGAAGAAGCCTCGGTTGTAGGGCCCCTCAAACGTCATGCCGAAGTCGTCGCCCTGCGAATTGAGCGGGTAGCCGGGGTGGGTGAGGTGGTAGCGCCCATCTTTGCCCACCTTGGCAATAAAGATGTCGAGGCCGCCGAGGCCAGGATGTCCATTGCTCGAGAAATAGAGGTCGCCGTTGGGCCTGAACGTCGGGAACGCCTCGTCGCCCTCGGTGTTGATGGGCTCCCCGAGGTTTTCCACACCGCCGAAGCCGGCTGCCGTGATGCGCACGCGCCAGATGTCGAGACCGCCTTTGCCGCCGGGCATGTCGGAGGTGAAATAAAGCCATTCGCCATCGGGCGACAGCGCCGGATGGGCGTAGCTCGACAGCGTGTCGTTGGTGAGCTTTACCTCTGTGGCCTTGCCCCAGGCGGCATCGGCACGCGTCGACTTCACGATCTGGGCGTAGCGGGGGTAGGAGGGGTCGGTGACACACTGCGTGAGGTACATCTCGCGCCCGTCGGGCGAGAAACTGCACACACCCTCGTCGTAGGCTGTGTTCAGGCCTCCTGTCACGGCCTCGGGGCGGCTCCACTTGCCCTTATCGTCTTTCTCAGACATGAAGATATCGCCTGGTTTGGTGCCTGTGATGCCGCTGAGCTCGTCGCCCTGCGCCTCGTTGCGGCTAGAGGTGAAATAGAGCTGGCTGTAGGTGTCGCCAAAGAGCATGGGCGAGTATTCGGCGCGCCGTGAGTTGAACACGTCCATGCGCTTCACCGTGTAACGACTGCCTTGTTCCTTTATGCCCGCGGCCTCACGAGCCGCCTGGAGACCTGTCTGCGCCAGGGCATTGTCGGGAAACGAGTCGAGCACGTTCTGAAACTCCTGTGCCGCCTCCTTGTAGCTTCCGTCCTTCATCAGCAACTGCGCCAAAGCCAAGTGCATGCTATTGTCGGCCTGGTTATATCTGATGGCGTTACGGTAAGCCGCAATACCTTTCTGTGCTTGCAGGCTACGGTTGTAGCACCATGCCATTTTCGCAGCGATCTTTCCGCGCTTGTCGCGCTCCTTGGGTGGTGTCTTCTGGTAAGCCTGTTTGAACTCGTTCGCCGCGTCATAATATTCGCCCAGGGCGAGATATTTCTCACCCCGCTTCATGTTGCGGTCGGCCCCGCAGCCTGTGGCAAGCCATGCTGTCATGGCCACAAGGGCCCATATCATTGTGTTTCGTATATACCTGTTCATCATGGGATAAACGAACTTGTGGACAAAATATTATGTAAATGAATGGTTATAACAGCCTTCTCCTTAACATAACAGAAATGCCCAGCACCGGTGGAGGGCTGGGCATCTCTATTTTTCGCAGTTGAATTGTTTATTGGTTGTTCACCTGAATGATCTTCGTCTTGGGCAGGTTTTTGTTGCGCAGGTTGGTGACGGTGACCACCGACTGTGCCAAATTGATAAAGGCCTGTCCGGTCACCGTATCTACTTGCGTGGCTGCGGGTGTGCCCTTGTCGCTGTTTTCGCAGATGCTCTGCACAATGGGAATCTGTGCGAGCAGAGGGCATCCCATTTCCTCGGCCAGCAACTTGCAGCCGTCTTTGCCGAAGATATAGTATTTGTTCTCGGGCAGTTCGGCCGGTGTGAACCATGCCATGTTCTCCACCAATCCGAGGATGGGCACGTTGACCTTGTCGTTGCGATACATGTCGATGCCCTTGCGGGCATCGGCTAGTGCCACTTTCTGTGGTGTGGAGACGATGACAGCACCGGTGATGGAGAGCGTCTGCAGCAGGGTGAGGTGGATGTCTGAGGTGCCGGGAGGGGTGTCGAGGATGAAATAGTCGAGTTCGCCCCAGTTGGCATCGGTGATGAGCTGCTTGAGGGCAGAGGTGGCCATGCCGCCTCGCCATACGGTGGCCGTGTCGGGATCGACAAAGAAGCCGATGCTCAGCAACTTGACGCCATATTTCTCGATGGGCTCAATGAGCGTGCGGCCGTCTACCTCGACCGAGTAGGGGCGTTCGCTCTCCACGCCAAACATCTTGGGCATGGAGGGACCGAAGATGTCGGTGTCGAGCAGTCCCACCTTATAGCCCAGCTTGGCCAGGGCGATGGCCAGGTTGGCCGACACGGTGCTCTTGCCCACGCCGCCCTTGCCCGAGCTCACGGCAATGATGTTCTTGACCTGTGGCAGCAGCTTGCCCACCTCGGGGCGCGGTGCCGACTTGAACTCGGTCTCGATGGTCACTTCGACCTCCTTGCCCACATAATAGTGGATGGCCGCCTCGGCCGCCTTGACGGTAGACTTGAGAAAGGGGTCTGTCTCGCGCGGAAACAGCAGCACTATTTTAACGGCCATGCCGTTGATGCTGGGTGTATCGGCCAGCATCTCACTCTCTATCAGGTTTTTCTTTGTCCCTGCATACGTCACCGTCGCCAAGGCGTCAGTGATCATTTTTGGATATATTGTCATAATGAAAGGATGTTTATATCATTGATGATAGACTGCAAAAATACCTATTATCTGTCTAAATTACAAATAAAAACTAAATAATTTCAGTTTCCATCGCCTTTTTGCTAACTTTGTAGACAACGATGGGATGGCCTAGACCGGGTTATCCTGCGAAACCCAAACAAATGATGATAAAAAAGATATTGATCGTGACGCTGCTGGCCTTGCCGCTGGCGGCCGGCGCCAAGGAGACGACTTGGTATGCGGGAGGACATGTGAGCTATGCGGTGCAGAAGAGCTATGCCCCCGTGGTGGCCAAGGCCCTGGATATGTTTGAGGCCGACATGCAGGCCGTGACGGGCAAGGCCGCCTATAGCAAGGCCGATGCCAAGGTTGAGATCTATCAACTCGATATGACCAACAACAAAGAGATGAAGGCCTTGGAAGGCTATGGCGTGCCCTACGGCAAGTTCATCACCCGCAAGGAGGCCTTCTGGATGGGTGTGCGCCGTGGCAAACTCATTGTGGTGGGCAGCGATGCCCGCGGTACGGCGTATGGCATTCTTGAACTGTCGCGCATGGCAGGGGTGTCGCCGTGGATATGGTGGGGGGATGTGCAGCCCGAGCGCAAGCAGCGCCTCACCATCGACGACCGCTTCGAGACCCTGCAAAGCCCGTCGGTGGAATACCGCGGCATATTTATCAACGATGAAGACTGGTCGAGCAGGCCTTGGAGCCACAACACGGCAGACCACCGGCTCAAGGCCGGACAGATGGGACCGGGCTACTACCACCGCCTTTTCGAGCTGATGCTGCGTCTGCGTGCCAACATGCTGTGGCCTGCCATGCACGAAGGCACGGCACCCTTCTTCAGCGTGAAGGGCAACCGCGAGGTGGCCGACTCGTTTGCCATCGTGGTGGGGTCGTCGCATTGTGAGCCGATGCTCAGGAATAACGTGAGCGAGTGGGATGAGAAGAAAGACGGCGCGTTTAATTTTATAGCCAACCGCACGCGCGTGGAAGACTACTGGAGGACCCGTGTGCGCGAGACGGTGGGTATGGATGCCCTTTACACCCTGGGCATGCGCGGCATTCACGACGGCAATATGCTGGGGGTGAAGACGGCTGGCGAGAAGCTGAATGGCCTGCAGAGCGTCATCAAGTCGCAGCGTGCCATGCTGGCCAAGGAACTGGGCAGGAATATCAGGCAGGTGCCGCAGGTGTTCATTCCCTATAAAGAGGTGCTGGAGGTGTATGAGTCGGGGCTCAATGTTCCTGATGATGTGGCGTTGATGTGGTGTGACGACAACTATGGTTATCTGACGCGCCTCTCCAATGAGGCCGAACAACGGCGTAGCGGCGGCGGAGGTGTGTATTACCACCTGAGCTACTGGGGCAGGCCGCACGACTACCTCTGGCTGACCACCACGCAGCCAGGCCTGGTATGCCAGCAGATGCAGCAGGCTTGGGCCCACCACGACCGCAGGGTGTGGGTCGTCAATGTCCACGACCCGAAGGTGGCCGCCTATCAGCTCAGCCTCTTCATGGATATGGCCTGGAACATCAGCAGCGTGCGCCCCGAGGCCGTCAGCCGACACCTGGAAGCATGGCTGGTGCAACAGTTTGGCACTCGGGCGGGGCAGCGGCTACTCAAACCTATGACGTCATTCTACCGGTTGACAGGTGTGCGCAGACCTGAGTTTATGGCATGGAGCCAGGTGGAACTCGACAAGAAGCACTTTGAGCGCGGACTGTCGCCTGTGCAGGATACGGAGTTTAGCGCCGATGAGTTTGGTAACGAGTTGGAACGCTATCTGGCTGATTATGAGCAGGTGAAGCGTGAGGTTGATGCCGTGGAGCGTGACCTGAGACCTGAGCTGAAAGATGCGTTCTTTGCCGCAATCAAATATCCGGTGTATGCCTCGGCGGCGATGGCCGTCAAACAGCTGCAGGCGCAAGAGGCCCGTCATATCGGGCGAAAAGAGAAGTTCCACCGCGATGAGGATGCGCTGGAGTCGGCCGTGAGGAGCTGGAACGCTTATCAGGAAATCATCCGGCTCACCGACGAATACAACAACCGGCTGGCCGGAGGCAAGTGGAAAGGACTGATGGATATGTCGCCGCGCAACCTGCCGGTGTTTCAGGCACCGGTATTGCCCGACCAGCTTACAGCCGAGGAAATCAAGAAATACAATACCTACAAGCCCTTGCCATCGAAGCTGGAGACCGACGGATGTGTGGTGAACAATGCCTGCGACTTTGCCCGTGCCAGCGACGGAGCAACCCTCGTGGATATGCTGGGCCACTCGATGAAGGCCGTGGCGCTGCCCAAGGGTGGCAGTCTGACCTATAACTTCTATGCCGGGGATGGAAATGCGGTGCTGCGAACGGCTATGATTCCCACCCAGCCACTCGACGGGGGCGACCTGCGCTATTCGGTCAGCATTGACGGACAGGAGCCGGTGGTCTATTCGCTCAAAGAAGAATACAGGTCGGAGCGCTGGAAGACGAACGTCATGCGCGGACAGGCCTTGCGGTCAGAGAATATCAGACTGTCGGCCGGCAGCCACACGCTCGTCATCACGGCCCTCGACGACAACATCATCGTAGACCAATGGATGATCGACTATGACACCGACCGCATGTTCTATATGTTTCCGGTGAAGGCTGCGTATTAGTTTGTTGGTGGGTTGGCTTGTTGGTGGGTTGGCTTGTTGGTTTGTAGATGCGATGGCGCTGCCATACGATGAAGGCACAACGATGCGGGTGCCTATACATAGCTCCTAAACTCCCATAACCCCTTTATCCTTTAGCTTGAAGCCAAGATAGAGAAGGTGCTTCGGCTTCAAGCACATTCTGCTTCGAGTCGAAGCACGTTCTACTTCGACTTGAAGTACATTCTGTTTCGAGTCGAAGCAGTTGCTGCATCGACTTGAAGCAGAGCTTGTATCCGGCAATATGGAGTAGCCTGGGGGATGTTGTCGTGGGATGTCAGCTATTTGTTTGCGGCTTGAAAAAGATGGTAAGCGAGAGTAGGGGGGGAGTGGGGGCGTGTTGGCCACCCTTCTTTACCGCAGTAAGGGGGATGGGTATCTCCCGCCCGCCGTTTGTTCAAGCCACCCGTTGTGACACACGCTTGGTAAGAGGGTCTCAGCAGCCTGATGCGGTACCAAGCCACTGAGGGCTGCGCTCTTATTTGGCAGTGTCTTTGCTGCTTCGCTTGCTGCGGTGATAACTGCGATACTCGTCGAGAGGAATCTCTACGTCGGGTTCTGACAACTCGCCTGCCTGGGGCAGGTGGAAACGCAGGTAGCGGATGTTCAGGCCCCGTTCGATCCACATCGACTCGTAGTAGGTCTGGATGGTCAGAAGGGGTGAGCCGGTGAGCACAGCTGGGGTATGATGGTACAGGTCGTCGGTGCTCACCTCCACGGGCAGGTGGTTGTGACCAACCATATACAGGGTGTAGGTGAAGAGGAAATTGGAGTCGGTCTTGAGATGGATCAGTCCTCCGTCAACCAGGAATCGGCGGTAGCGCTCCATGAAGAATGTGGAGGTGAGACGCTTGTGGGGGTTCTTCATCTGTGGGTCAGAGAAGGTGAGCCAGATTTCCTGTACCTCGTCCTCGGCGAAGAAGCGGTCGATAATCTCTATGCTCGTGCGCAGAAAGGCCACGTTGGGCAAGTCTTGCTCCAAGGCGAGCTTGGCACCCGTCCACATGCGCGAGCCTTTGATGTCCACACCGATAAAGTTGATATTGGGAAACAGTTTGGCCAGTCCTACCGTGTATTCGCCTTTGCCACAGCCCAGCTCCAGGATGATGGGGTTGGTGTTGTGGAAATACTCCTCGCGCCAGTGCCCTTTCATGGTGAACGGCACATTGTCGACCACAGAGAACGGATACTCGAAGACGTTTTTCATGGTCTTCATTTCTGCAAACTTAGCTAATTTTCCTTTACCCATATCATGTTTTGTTTTCCTTTTCGATGTGGTATCGGGCCTGTGCCTCGACACTTTTCGAGAAGTGGCTTCTATATAACTAAGCCGTAGCACGTTATTCACGGCCTTTGTTTTCGATTTGTCGAAAAGTTTGCTGCAAAGGTACAACAAAAACTCTGCTCGTGCAATGAAACGGCAAGTTATTCGGGCTCACATCATATTCTTGTGCTTTTAACATACTTATTTCGTAAGGTTTTCTTAGGCTTACCACCCGATAACATTCCCGCAGGCTAGATATTCTGAGACAGGACTCGCCGGCGAGGCCCATGCCCATATTTTGCGATGAGTAAGCAACGTATGC
>JBHAFS010000112.1:0-16162 GCA_041856205.1 Prevotella sp. | reverse complement strand
TGAGTTCTGCTACAAGTTCAATAGAAGATACTTTGGTGAGAGAATCTTTGATCGACTTGTTATAGCGGCTATCTCTTATAGGCCATCCTTTGAACATCGGCTATACGGCACGAAGGTTACATGCAAATGCGGATAATCATTGGAAAGAATATCCAGGAAGAGTTGGACCTGTGTGACATGCTATGGAACGAATACGCAGCATTCAACACAGATTCCTCGCTACTGTATGCCGACAGGTTATACAGATTGGCCGAGAAGGCGAACAATGAAGACCAGAAGCTCAACGCTGTGCTCCACAAGGTGGAGGTTCTGATGACCATTGGCATGTTCAAGGAGGCTTCCGAATTGCTTGCGCCACAACAACGCAAGTCTATGCCCAGAGAGCGTCGCGAGACCTTCTTCCATCTGTGCCGCACGCTCTATGGTTTGATGGCAGACTTTGCCGTTACCTCCAAAGAGAAAAAAGCCTATACCCACCTGACGGATATCTATCGCGACTCTCTTTTATCATACTACAGTCCGGAGACCAACCTCCACAAGATGGTCTATGCCGACAAGCTCATTGCGCAAGGACAATACAAGAAGGCACTCGACCAATTACTTCCGTTCAGGCATAGTGACAACGGGCGCTTCGATGCCGGATTTGCCTATACCATCGCCGAGGCCTACAGCCACATGGGCGACAGGGAGAAGGCCAAGCACTACTATATTCTGTCGGCCATCGAAGATATGAAGAGCGACACGCGCGAATACATATCGCTTAGAAAAGTGGCCACCATCCTCTTTCAGGAAGGCGACATTGACCGTGCATACAAATACCTGACTATCTGCATGGAAGATGCCAAGGCCTGCAACGCACGTCTGCGCATCCTGGAAATACTCGACACCTTCCCCATCATCAATGAAGCCTACATGGCCAAGAAGCACCAGCAGCAGATGATGGTGCTCGGGGTGCTCATCGCCATCAGTCTGCTGGCCGTCTGCCTGCTCTTTGCCGTGCGCTATGTGCTGCGACAAAAGAAGGAAGTGGTGACAGCACGGCAACATCTGGCAGATGCCAACGAGAAGTTGCGCGACATGAACGCCCGACTCTTACAATATAATAAAGAGGTCAAGCAGCAGAACCAAGTCATTGCCGAGAACTCATATCTCAAGGAAGAGTACATTGCCCGCTATATGGACCAATGCTCCGTCTATCTGGAGAAGATGAGACAGGTGCGCACCCACCTGAACAAACTGCTGTCGACAGGGCGGATGAAGGAACTGAAAGAAGCGGTGAAGCTGTCCAATCAAGAGGTGGAAAACGAGCTGGCTGAATTCTACGGCAGTTTTGACGACACATTCATACAGCTCTTCCCCAACTTTGTGGCCGAGTTTAACGCCCTGCTGCAGGAGGGAGAGGAGATTGTGCCGAAAAGCGGGCATAAGCTCAACACCGAACTGCGGATATTCGCGCTGATCAGGCTCGGCATCACCGACAGTGTGAAGATTGCACAATTCCTGAGATATTCCACCGCCACAATCTACAATTACCGCACACGGGTCAGGAACAAGGCACGTGGCGATCGAGACGAACTGGAAAAGCAGGTGATGAACATCGGAAAAAGCGGTGAAACCCCTTGAATGCCGCTTTGCGGTTACTACTTTTTACGCCCCTGCCTGAAAATACAATGCGTTGAAAATCAATAGCTACGCCAAAAGCAGCTACTATATTTTCAATACATTGTATTTTTTTTATATCTATTTCATGCTATCTTTGCCGCAACTTTTTGATGCGGCCAAGTATCTATCTCGGTCATGATGGTGAACAATCAATTAACTGATAATATTTATAAAACCAATGATTATGAAACCTGTGCAAAACAAAGATGGTTCGTGGCATAGAATGCTTGCCCTCCTGGCCGGACTATTCTGCACCATGAGCATGTTGGCTCAAAACTTCAATGTGAAAGGATTGGTTACTGACAAGAACGGAGAACCCGTCATCGGTGCTACCGTACTGGAAGCAGAGACCAAGAACGGCGTCGCCTCTGACCTGGACGGAGCCTTTACCATCAAGGTGAGCAGCGGCAAGGCCGTACTCCGCGTTTCCTATATAGGATACAAGACGCAGGAAGTGGCAGTGAACGGACGGTCGGAGGTGAAGATAGAGCTTGCCGACGACGTGGCTGCCAATCTCGCCGAGGTGGTGGTCGTGGGTTACGGCACGATGGACAAGAAAGAACTCACCTCAGCCATCTCGCACGTCTCCTCCAAGAACTTCACCCAGGTGGCCAGTGTAGACCCCTCGATGATGATTCAGGGCAAGGTGCCCGGCGTGAGCATCACCAACACCGGTGCTGCCGACCCCAACAACGAGGCCAGCATCCAGGTGCGTGGCGTGTCGTCTCGCGCTGCCGGTCTGGGGCCGCTCATCGTCATCGACGGTGTCCCCGGCGGTAACCTGACGAATCTCAACCCCAACGATATTGAGAGCTTTGACATCCTGAAAGACGGAGCGGCCAGTGCCATCTACGGTACGCGCGGTTCCAACGGTGTCATCCTCGTGACTACGAAGAAAGGCGCACGCGACGGTAACCTGCACACCACCTACAACGGGACCGTGTCTTTCGATGTCATCAAGCCCGAACTCGACATGCTCAGCGCAGACGAGTACCGTGCCAACCGCATTGCATCGGGCACGGGATATGACCTCGGAGGCTCCACCGACTGGCTCGATGCCGTGAGCCGTGTAGGCGTGCGCACACAACACACGCTGACCCTCAGTGGCGGCAATTCGCAGTCCAACTACCGTGCCTCTTTCGACTATCGTAACGCTAACGGTGTAGACAAATACTCTGGCCGTGAGGAATACGGCGGTCGCGTGGCCTTGACCCACACCACCAAGGGCGGCCTATTCACTTTCTTGGTAAATGTGGCTCCCCGTGTGGCCCACCGTAAAAATGCTTCGTGGGACGTGTTCCGCAATGCCATAGAGGCCAACCCTACCACCCCCATCATGGATCCGCAGAATCCTGCGCTCTATTATAATTTCAAAGGACAGTCGGCTGCCTACAATCCGGTAGAGCTTGTGAATCTTGACAAGAACACCGGCACAACCAAGTTACTCGACTGGGACGGCACGGTAAAACTGAACCTTTTCCCATTGCTGCTGAAGAATCCCGGCAAACAGATGCTCACAACCCAGCTCACCTTTGCCGACCATCAGTACGACAACCACAACCAGTTCTTCCGCCCGTCTACCAGCACACTCGCCATCAATGCAGGTCGCACAGGCGAGGCTTCGCAAGATTACTCCAAGTCCACGTTGCGCAGTCTGGAATGGATTACCAACTACAATAACTCCTTTGGCAACCACAATATCAAGGCCATGCTGGGTTACTCTTACCAATACGAGAAATATTCCGGGCTGAACGCCTACAACAAAGACTTTCCCAATGATGCCTTAGAAGACAACAACCTCGGCACTGGCACCTTTGCCAAAGAGGAGGGAGAAGTCGATATGGGCTCGTATATGAACGATTCCAAGCTCATCGCTTTCTTCGGCCGCGTGAGCTACGACTGGAAAGGCCGCTATATGCTGACGGCTTCACTGCGCCATGAGGGTTCTTCCAAATTTGGTGCCAACCACAAGTGGGGTAACTTCCCCGCCGTCTCCGTAGGATGGCGTATCTCCGATGAGCCGTTCATGGCAGAGGCCAAGAGCTGGCTCACCGACCTGAAACTGCGTGCCGACTATGGCGTGACGGGCAACCAGAACTTTGACAGCTACAAGTCGCTGAACACCATGCAGGGTTTCGGCTACTACACCTACAACGGCAAGTACTACCAAGTGTGGGGGCCGGGCAAGAACGTCAACCCCGATCTGCGTTGGGAGAAAGGCAAGAACTGGAACATCGGCCTCGACTGGACACTGTTCAACGGTGCCCTCTACGGTTCGTTCAACTACTACAGCCGCAGGCAGCAAGACCTGCTGGGCAACTACAAAGTTTCCATCCCACCCTACCTGTTCGATGAGACCTTCGTCAATGTGGGCACCATGCGCAACAGCGGCTTTGAGTTCGACATCGCCTGGAACGCCGTCAAGACCAAAGACTTCAGCTATACAGTCAACGTCATCGGTTCTACGATGAGCAACAAGTTCATCGATTTCAGCAATAGCGAGTTTGTGGGACAAGACTACTACGACGTGGTAAGCCCTGAGGATCCCTATCCCTTCCACACCTTGCAGCGCATCGAGAAAGGCAGGCGCATCGGCAGTTTCTACATGCTGAAATATGCCGGTGTGGATCCGCAGGGCCGCTGGGTGGTTTACGACAAGGACGGTGACATGGTGCTTGCCGACAACGCCACCGACGACGACCGTCAGTTTGTGGGCAACGGTCTGCCGAAGTTCACAGGCTCCATGACCCATTCCTTCCGCTACAAGAACTTCGACGCATCCCTGTTCTTCCAGACCGCCCTCGGATTCGACATCTTCAACATCCACGACTTCTACTATGGCACGAAGAATTTCCAGGGCAACGTCATGGATAAGGCATACAGCAAGAACAAGGTCGTGTCCCAGAATCCTATCGTCTGCGACTACTTCCTCGAGCCGGGCGACTACCTGAAGCTCTCCTCCGTAAACATCGGCTACACGTTGAACCTGAACAAGAAGTATATTGATGCCATCCGCATCTATGCTACGGCCGGCAATCTGTTCACCATCACCAAGTTCTCGGGCATCGATCCTTCCAACTACCAGGTGAACGGGCTCTATCCTGGTGCCACCAATTCGCGCACCTATTACCCCTCTACCCGCCAGTTCATGCTGGGAATGCAAATTGACTTTTGATCGACAATGAACCCTTTATTACCATTCGATATGAGAAAGACATTCAAATATGTAGCCAGCATATTGGTTCTGGCATCAAGCCTCGCAGGATGTACCAACCTCGACGAGACGCTCTACGACCAGGTGGCCTCACAGAACTATTACAATACCAAGGAGGATGTCATCCGCGCCGTCCTCCGTCCCTTTGAGCATGGCTTCTGGAGCATCCAGAGCCGCCAGGTGCTCAATGAGGAGACAGCCGACCAGCTTATCACCCCTACCCGTGAGGACTGGTGGGACGACGGTGGCCGCTGGGCCCGACTGCACCGTCACCAGTGGCTCACCACCAACGGCGAGGCACAGACCGAATACAACGGCTGCTTCCAGGGCATCATGCAGGCCAACCTCGTCATCGAGGACCTCGACAAGCTCTCGGCCTCCCAGTTCGGCTTCTCCGAGACCGAGTTCAATAACCTGAAGGCGCAGAACCGCGTGTTGCGCGCATGGTTCTACCTGCGTTTGCTCGATGCTTTCCGCAATGTTCCCCTGGCCGTGAGTTACTACGATACCAGCAAGAACTCCGAGGGACAGGTGGAGCCCCGGCAAGTTTTTGAATTCATCGAGTCTGAACTCAAGGCCTCTATCCCTGAACTGACGAAGAAAACCTCCACGGGCGGTAACCTGGCCATCCAGGGACAGTGGACGCAAGCCGGTGCAGCGGCCCTGCTGGTACGCCTGTACCTCAACGCCAAGGTCTATATCGGTGAAGACCGCTTCACTGACTGTGCCAAGTATGCACAAGACATCATCGACGGCACATACGGCACCTACAAGGTGGCCGACCGCTGGGACGCCGCCTTCGACTGGAACAACGAGACCTGCGATGAAGTCATCTTTGCTTTCCCCGGGGCAGCCGGATACTCCCATTGGCACTACACGGGCGACCTCTACTGGTGGTCGGTGCCCTCCAGGGCCAGCGACTGGTTGAAAGACACCAAGAACAAGCAAGGCTCGCACAACATCAAGTATTCAGCCTCACCCAGCTACAACCCCAAGGGCGAGAAATACGATTACGAGCTGGGTATGCCCATCGAGCGTTTCAAGATGTATCCCACGGACGTACGCCTGAAGAAGTACACCAACATTGGCAATAACCAGCGCGAGGGAATGTTCGTCTATGGCAAGATTGCCTACAAAGACGACAACGGCAACACCGTGTATCTGAAAGACCACAATGGCAAATACACGCTCGACCTCCGCGATGCCGTGGGCAGGTTCGGCGCCACCGATGGCGACAAGTGGCTGGCCTCGGCCGACAGCAAGCTGGAGAACGGCGACGACAACTCAGGCTGGATGTTCGTGAAATATCCGCTCTACTCTGACGATGAAGAGGGGCAGCTCGAGGCCGACTACACCGAGATACGCCTGCCCGAGATTATCTACAGTTTGGCAGAGTGCAAACTGCGTCAGGGTGACGCCGCCACCGCCGGGAAGCTGCTCAACGAAGTGCGCAAGCGCAATTATCCCTCATCCGACTGGAGCACGGCGCTGTATGCCCCCGAAGGCTCTGCCACACTCGATATGAAGGAGATGCTCAACGAGTGGGGCCGAGAGTTCTTCGCCGAGGGCCGCCGCCGTGTCGACCTGATTCGTTTCGGCAAGTTCCTCGATGCCTGGTGGGACAAGAGCGCCGATGCCGACGACCACACCCTGATATTCCCCTTCCACCGCGACATCCTGGGTGCCAACAAACACCTGAAGCAGAATCCCGGCTATAACGATTAATGACCCAAATACTTTTTGACATGAAAAGAATTATCAAATACGGAATGTACACGTTGCTGGTCCTGCTCGCCACGATGTCATTCCAGTCGTGCAACGATGACAAGGACATCGTGATGATTACCGACGAACTCCCGCTGAAGGTAGACCACCTATATATGGTAGGCGATGCCACGCCTGCGGGATGGTCGATAGACAATCCCACCGAGCTGACCAAGGACGACAACGACAAGTTCGTGTTCACCTACCATGGCAAACTCAACGCCGGCGAACTGAAGTTCCCGCTGTCGAAGGGCGACTGGGGTGCCACCTTCATCTATGCTCCTGCCGCCGGCACCGAGATCAATGCCAAGGGTGTGGCCAGCGATGCCATAGATATCCGCAAAGGCGGCGACGACTACAAATGGAAAGTCACCGAAGCCGGTATCTACACCCTCATCCTCAATCTGCGCGACCGCAAAATCCAGGCAACCTACGAGGGTGCCGAGCCCGTCACCCCCATCGTCTCGGCGACCCTTGGCTTCATCGGCGATGCCACGCCGTCGGGCTGGACCGACGACCAGGCCCAGGCCACGATGTTTACCAAGACGTCTGATGCTCCCCTGCAATTCACCTATGAGGGCTTCCTCAAGACGGGTGACTTCAAACTCATCTACGATGCCACGGTAATGAAAGACTGGGCCGGCCCCTACATCCAGGCCCCCGAAGACGGTGTCACGCTCAACCACGAGGGTGTGTCCAAGCAGGGCATGACCGTCGGTGGTGCCGACTACAAGTGGAAGGTGACCGAGGCCGGCACCTACAAGCTCGTGTTCGACCTCACCGCCCACACCGTCACCGTCGCCTCCTTCGCCGCGGCACCCGCCAGCGACCCCTGGGCCCCCGAGACGCTGTATCTGCTGGGAGGAGCCGGAAACGGATGGTCTATCGGCGAGGCACTGGCACTGAAGAAGGTTTCCGACCATAGGTTCGTCTACGCCGGTGAACTGAAAGAGGGCACTTTCAAGCTGATGTCTACCAATACCGGCGACTTCGGCACCGAGGACAAAGACTGGTTCTATGCCCCAGCTGGAGAGACGGTGATCAGCCAAGACGGCGCAGCTGCCGACGGCGTGGTCGCTGGCAACGGCAAAAGTGCCGACAACCAGTGGAAGGTCACCAAGGCCGGCAACTATGTGCTCACCCTTGACATGTCTGCCCATAAGATTACGGCCGAGTATGTGGGCGACGCAGCCTCGAGCATCGCCACCGGCGAAGCCCGCCTCGTAGGCGATGCCACGCCCACGGGTTGGAGCATCTCGGGCACGGCCATGACGAAAGCCTCATCCTCCCCACTCACCTACACCTGGGAGGGCTCACTGAAAGAAGGCGAGTTCAAGGTGGCCCTGACCTCAACCAACGACGATTTTTCCGGCGAATGGCTGCAGGCCCCGGCACCCGCTACTGAGGTCAATGCCTCGGGCATCGTCAATGGCAATGTGGTCAAAGGCGGTGACGACAACAAGTGGAAGGTCACCAAGGCCGGTACCTACAAGATTGTCATCAACTTCTCGGCCAAGAAAATCAATGTGACCTACGTGGGCGCATAAATCATCAACCTAACAGAAAACCCTACAACATGAAGAAATATTTGATAGCAGGCCTGGCCATCGCCTCCCTTCTGACGAGTTGCAACAGCAACGAGTGGGATGTCACCAGTGACCTTAGTGTCGACAAAGAAGACCCCACCGCAGGTCTCACCCCGCTGGCCGAGCAGGAGGGCATGGACTATGCTCCCCTCTACTGGAGCGTTTATGGTGCATTGCGCCAGCAGGAGAAAGACGGCTCATACCCGAACATCTTCACCGAGGCCGACTGGGACACGGCCATCGACTATGTGGCCACCAACCTGAAGCCCTACGGCTACGACATGCTCGTCACCGACGGTTTTGCCTCCATGAGCGGCGACAACGGCTACATGACCCGCTACAGCCATACGCAGAAAGACGAAGGCTCGCCTGAGGTGGAGCTGACCACCATCATCGCCAAGCTCAAGGCCAAGGGCCTGAAGCTCGGTGTCTACGACAGTCCGTTCTGGCTGCACTACACCAATCCCGATGCCGTCATCCCCGGCACCGATGGCATCAAGGTGAGCAGCCTGCGCTACAATCCGGCCACCGATATCGACGTGCTCCATCCCACCAAGGACGACCAGTTTGGCTGGGTGGTCACCGACCACCCGGGTGCGGAGCAGTTCTTCGAAGGCTTCTTCAAGCACTACGCCGACCTTGGCGTGAAGTACATCCGCATGGACTTCCTCTCATGGTACGAGGACGGCATGAACTACACCGACCAGATCGACCGGGGCTACGGCCGTGAGCGCTACGTCAAGGGCATGCAGTGGATCAACAAATATGCACAGAAATACGGCATCTACGTGTCGCTTGTCATGCCCCACCTGAAAAACAATGCCATCATTGAGAAATTTGCAGGCAACATGATCCGCATCGATGCCGATGCCTTAGAAGGCTCCTGGTACCGCTTCTCTGATAACAACCGCGGCTCGCTGCGTGGCGGCTGGCCCAACTCCGAGAATGCCTTCGACGGCTTCATCAACTGGTCTAAAATATCCGGCCGCAAGAAAGTACGCCTCGACGGCGACTTCATCCGCATCGGCTCCTTCGCCAACGACGACGAGAAGATGTCGGCCGTATCGCTGCCGCTGATGGCCGGAGGTCCTATCTCCGTAACCGACCTTCCCGAGGGCAGCGACCTGAAGTTTTTCCAGAACGAGGAGATGCTGGCCTTGCAGAAAGACGGCTTCGTGGGTCAGCCCCTGGCCCGCGACCTTTGGAACACCGACGGCGAAATATGGTATGGCCAGATGAGCGACGGCAGCTGGGTTGTGGGTCTCTTCAACCGCGAACAGGCCACGGCCCAGCGCAGTCTTGACCTGGGCAACGTAGGCCTCACCGGCACTTGGAACGCCCGCAACCTCTGGACCCACACCGACGAGGGTACCGTAACCACCAAGGTGGAGGCGGAGATACCCGCACACGGATGCAAGATCATCAGGCTGACCAAGGCCAACTGACAGGCAAGCCGTGCGCCGTTCCCGGCAGCCCTGTCTGCCAGGAATGGCCGCGGCAACCACCCGAACCCTTCAAATCATCAATAGAACATCAAACATGAAAAGATTGTTTTCCTCTTTACTCTGCCTCTTCGCCCTGGCCGTGCTGACGGCCGGTGCCGCAGAGGTTTCATCGCCCAGCGGCGCGGTGAAAGTAGTGTTCAGCCTCGACGGCACCACACCCACCTACACGGTGAGCTTCCGCGGCAAGACCGTCATCAAGCCCAGCCGTCTCGGCTATGAGCTGGCCAACGCCGAGAACCTGCTCGACGGCTTCACCCTCGCAGGCGAAGAGACATCCACCTTCGACGAGACTTGGAAACCTATATGGGGTGAGAACAGCACCATACGCAATCATTACAACGAACTCCTCGTGCGGCTCGTCCAGACCAAGACCGACCGCTACATGAACATCCGCTTCCGCGTCTACGACGAGGGCGTGGGGCTGCGCTACGAGTTTCCACAGGAGGGCAAGCTCAACTACTTCACCGTCAAGGAGGAGCGCACCGAGTTTGCCATGACGGGCAACCACACGGCATGGTGGATTCCCGGCGACTACGACACCCAAGAATATGAATACACCCGCTCTCGCCTTTCAGACATCCGCGGACTGTTGCGCAAGGCTGTGTCGAGCAACATGTCGCAGACCATCTTCTCCGACACCGGTGTGCAGACCTCGCTGATGCTCAAGACTGACGACGGCCTCTACCTCAACCTCCACGAGGCAGCCCTGGTCAACTATCCGGCCATGCACCTCAACCTCGACGACAAGACCATGACCTTCCGCTCGTGGCTCACACCCGACGCACAGGGCATGAAAGGCTGGCTGCAGTCGCCCTGCCAGAGCCCCTGGCGCACCATCATGGTGACCGACGACGCGCGCAAGGTGCTAGCCTCCAACCTCATCCTCAACCTCAACGAGCCCTGCAAGCTCACCGACACCAGCTGGATACATCCCTCCAAGTACATCGGGGTGTGGTGGGAGATGATCTCGGGCAAGGGCGACTGGGCCTACACCAACCAGTTTCCCTCGGTCAAGCTCGGAGTGACCGACTACAGCAAGGCCACGCCCTCGGGACGCCACTCGGCCAACAACGCCAACGTGCGCCGATACATCGACTTTGCCGCCGACAACGGTTTCGACGCCGTGCTCGTCGAGGGCTGGAACATCGGATGGGAAGACTGGGCAGGCAATATGAAGGAAGACGTATTCGACTTCCTCACTCCCTATCCCGACTTCGACATCAAGGCCCTCAACGAATATGCCCACTACAAGGGCGTGAAGCTGATGATGCACCACGAGACATCCTCATCGGTGATGAACTATGAGAAGTATATGGACCGGGCCTACAAGCTGATGAACGATTACGGCTACGATGCCGTGAAGAGCGGCTACGTGGGCAACATCATCCCACGTGGCGACCACCACTACAGCCAGCTGGAGATCAACCACTACCTGCACGCCGTGAAGCGCGCCGCCGACTACCGCATCATGGTCAACGCCCACGAGGCCGTGCGTCCCACCGGCCTGTGCCGTACTTACCCCAACCTCATCGGCAACGAGAGTGCCCGCGGCACCGAGTACCAGGCCTTCGGCGGCACCAAACCCGGCCACACGGCCATACTGCCTTTCACCCGTCTGCAAGGCGGTCCGATGGACTACACACCGGGTATCTTCGAGATGGACTGCGCCAACGGCTCGCACGTCAACTCTACCATCTGCGGACAGCTGGCTCTCTATGTCACCATGTACAGTCCGTTGCAGATGGCCGCCGACTTCCCCGAGAACTACATGAAGCACAAGGATGCCTTCCAGTTTATCAAGGATGTGGCTCTCGACTGGGACAAGTCTCTCTACCTGGAGGCCGAGCCCATGGAATATATCACCGTGGCCCGCAAGGCCAAGGGCACCGACAACTGGTTCGTGGGCAGCGTGGCCGGCATGGAGCCACGCACCTCGGACATCGCCCTCGACTTCCTGGACAAGGGCCGCAAATACGAGGCCACCATCTATGCTGACGATGCCGATGCCGACTACAAGACCCGTCCGCAGAGCTACAACATCGTGAAGCGCACCGTGACCTCGAAGTCCCGCCTCAAGTTCCGCGCCGCTGCCGGCGGCGGCTACGCCATTTCTATCGTCGCAAAATAAGCAGCGACACTTCTCCCTCTGCTTCTCCCCATGCCTTGCCTTAACGGCATGGGGAGAAGTTCCCTCACACATTTCCCGGCTCGCAGATATGCCGACCGGTCTTTGCCTGTCGGCCGGGAAGCGTATGCCCATTGCACATCCTGTCAAACCATCAACAACCTGAACATGTCAAAACATCATCAACCTGCCATCCCAATACTGCTTGTTCTCTTTTTGTCGCTCCTCGCATTCCTGCCCATCGCGGCAAGCGCCAGTAGATTCACGCTCACGGTAGACCTCGCCACCGACAAGGCCTGCTACGCCCCCGGCGAACCCGTGGTGCTGACGGCCACGGGCACCGTCCCCGACCGCACCATGGTGCGCTACTGCCACGGCACAACCGTCGTAGCCAGCCACCCGTTTGCAGCAAAGACCATCGGCAACACATGGACCTGGCAGCCGCCTACCGATGATTTCAAGGGCTACCTGGTCGAACTGTACATCAATGACGGCGACCAGAAAACCATCCTCGGTACCATTGCCGTAGACGTGTCGAGCGACTGGACGCGCTTTCCGCGTTACGGCTTCGTGGCCGACTTCGAGGAGTATGGCAATGCGGAACAGAAGACGGCCAATATCTACAAGGAGATGGCCTACCTCAACCGCTGTCACATCAACGGTGTGCAGTTTCAAGACTGGCAGTGGAAGCACCACCGACCGGTATGCCTCAACGCCGAAGGCTCTCTGGCCGGCTGGTACCAAGATATCAGCAACCGGTGGGTGGGTACCGCCCATATCAAAAAGTACATCGAGGTGCAACACAGCTATGGCATGAAGTCAATCTTCTACAACCTCTGCTTCGGTGCATGGAGCGGCGCGTCTGCCGACGGCGTAAAGGAAGCCTGGAACCTCTATGCCCAAGACGAGACGGGCAAGCACTACCAGGACTTCCACGGACTGCCCTCGACGTGGCAGAGCAACATCTACCTCGAAGACCCAGGCAACAGCGCATGGCAGCAATACATGGCCGACAGGAACGAGGAGGTCTACGCACACTTCGGCTTCGACGGCTACCAAATCGACCAGCTGGGCCATAGGGGCACCCGTTATGACGCAGCGGGCAACGTGGTAGACCTGCCTGCAGGATACGCCTCGTTCATCCGTGCCATGAAGGAGCGGCACCCGGAGAGGCGGCTCGTCATGAATGCCGTGTCGGGATATGGTGCCGAGCAGATAGCAGGCACCGGAAAAGTAGACTTCTGCTACAACGAGGTGTGGGGCAACGGCAACGGTTACGGCGGCGTGCCCGAAGACCAGTTTGCCAACCTCTATGCCATCATCCGGAACAACGACCGGTTCAGCGACCACGGCCTACGGACGGTGTTTGCCGCCTATATGAACTACAACAAGGCCGACAACGGAGGCTCCGGCGACAAAATGATGAACACTCCGGGCGTGCTGCTCACTGATGCCGTAATGTTTGCCCTTGGCGGCTCGCATCTCGAACTGGGCGACCACATGCTCTCGCGCGAATACTTCCCGGCAGCCCCACTGGCCATGACCGACGAGCTGAAGACGGCCATGATACGCTACTACGATTTCATGACAGCCTACCAGAACTGGCTGCGCGAGAAGTCGTCAAAATTCGATTTCACCGCCAACGTAACCACCTCGCAGACCGACATCCGGATGGCCGCCTGGCCGCCCAAGGCCGATGCCGTCGTCACCTTTGCCAAGAAAGTGGGCACGGCAGACGTGATTCACTTCCTCAACTTCCGGGGCACCGACGACCTCTCGTGGCGCGACCTTAACGGCACCCGCCAGACGCCGCCGCTCACGCAGCACCTGCCCGTGACGGTAGACGTAGCCACAAAGATTGGGAAGCTGTGGGTGGCCTCGCCCGACATCGACGGCGGAGCACCGCGCGAGCTGCCCTTCACGCAGGTCGACGGAAAGGTGACATTCACTCTGCCCACGCTGCTCTACTGGACAATGGTGGTGATGGAAGGCACATCGACAGAAGACCAGCTACGCGTAGTGGGCGATGCCACACCGGGCGGATGGGACACCGGCAAGGCTACCGTGCTGCAACCTTCCGCCGAGGAGGGCATCTTCGAGAGCATCGTTGATCTGGAGGCAAACAAACCGTTCAAATTCATCAACGGTACCGACTACGGCACCTGCCTGCACTACAACGCCGAATACGAGGACTTTTGCTTCAACGAACAATACAATATCAACTCAGCCAACCTTCTGGTCAACAGCAATGCCGATTATGGCAACGGATCCGATGATTATAAGTTCACCGTCGATCAGACAGGCCGTTACCGTCTGACGCTCGACCTCCGACATCTGCGGATCAAGGTGGAGCGGATGGCCCCGGCGGCCATCGGAGTCGCGGAATACACCACCGGATGTCCAGGCAAGGTGTCGGAGCTCAGCCCCTTAAAGTCCGATGCCGGTATCTGTCATACCATCACGGGCTACCGCATCACCCAACCGCGAAAAGGGATATACATTGTTGACGGCAGAAAAAAAATCGTCAGATGAGGCGGCGGACAGCAGCAGACGGCACAGGCCATCAGAGCCCGCACACGAAGGCTGGCCGGAGTTGAAGGTCTACGGACAAAATAAGAACAAGAAACCAAGAGACTACAACCTCCAAAATGTAACAAATATGAATTTAAAAAGGTTTACCAAGCGAATGATTGGCTGCGCCTTGCTCGCAGCGAGTGTATTATCTGTCCAGGCTGCCGACCGGCTCCTGATTGTCGGCAATGCAGTGTGGGGCGGCTACTCCATCGACAACAGCATCGTCATGCTCAACTCTGCCGATGCACCCAACGTGTTCAGTGCCACCGTCTACCTCAAAGGGGCGGAGGAGTTCAAGTTCCTCACCACGACCGATTGGGGCGGACTGGAATACCGCGCCGGAGAGACAAATGTGACGCTGGCATCGGGAGAGGAGTCTCGGCTCGTGTCGACGGAAGAGACCGACAAGGACAACAAGTTCATGGTCACATCCTCTGCCAACTACCTTATTGTATGCGACTTACAAAAGAAGACCATCACCGCCACCAAGGCCTCTTACCAAGACAGTCCCATCAACCACACGGGCCTCTGGCTGGTGGGCAGCGCCACGCCGGGCGGATGGACCATTGGCGACGGACATGCCATGACCCAGGACCCCGACAACCCGCTGAGGTTCACGACCACCGTGAGCCTGGTGCCCGGTGAATTCAAGATTGCCGTCAACAATCAGACCGGATTCGGTCAGACGTTCTACCTGCGCGACGTGGCCGACGAGGGCAAGATGGTGTTCGGAGGCGATGACAATAAGTGGACGGTCAGTGAGGCTGCGACCTACGACATCGTTGCTGACCTCTCGGCCATGAGTCTCTCGGTGACCAAGGCCATACCATCGGCCATCGGTGAACAACAGAGCCTGAATACCCAGACCCCTGCCACGGTCTACGACCTGAACGGCATCAAGGTTACAGACAAGACCAGGCGTGGTATCCACATCAGGCGTCAGGGCAACAAGATACAGAAATATATCGTGAGATAAAATCTCCCTGCAACGAAAGAAAAGGGATAAGCGTGTTCCAGCAAGCGAGGAATGTGCTTATCCCTTTTCCTGTTCATAACCCATGAGACTGGTTAACCTCCGGACAACCAACGTACTGTTGATAAGAAACTACCACGTATAGATAGTAACTGATAATAATGAAAGTGCCGTATCATTCCTCTACAAGTTGAGTTGATACGGCTCTTTTTATGATTGTATGAAGAAGTTACGTTTCATTTTATAACTTCATTTTACCAAAAGCAGAGTTTTGATACACACTCGTCTCAAAGTGTTACCTATAAATTAGCTCAATAATATCACTCAAGATAAATCGAACTATCATAATATGATTATTTACCTCCCTCTTTTCTTATATAAATGGTATACGTTCCATCTTCAAAGAAAAAGCCATAGCTACCATCATTAAATGTAACTTCATCAAAACCATCATGGTGGATAATAGACACCACTTCGATTTTTGAACTACTTTTTGCAACTGCTGTTTGTGGAGAAACTACCCCCAAACTCAAAGCTAACGCTAGCGAAAATAAAATTTTTTTCATTTTTTTGTTGTAACTATTCAGCGGTAGTGACCAGTCAATACATTCTCTTCAGAAATATTATAAAAGAGTATCACAAATCTCTTGTTTTTCTTGTGTATTTGAGATATTTTTATTACCTTTATACCTATGAAAGAGCAAGTTACGGACATATCAAAAGTATTGCAAGACATGACGGAAGAGATGCGGCTGATGC
>JBHAFS010000111.1:0-12404 GCA_041856205.1 Prevotella sp. | reverse complement strand
TGATTGTAATCAAAGAGAGTTGTAAGTATTTCTTGCTTAAGAGTAATTTCTCGATATTAGAGATAATTGTGCCAAAGTGTAAGTTGGATGTCTGTAATATGGCATGTTTTATTTTTGTTAAATTACATAATGTAAGTTACAGCTATCTTTTCTTCTAGTTTTAAATTATAACCCTATGTATAACTTACGATTTATATTAGGTGAAAAAATAATGATAAAATAGTGTTAAAATATTATCGAGATTAATTTTTTATGTATATCTTTGCACCAGAAAAAGAAATAACTAGAAACGAAAGGAATAAAATTATGAAACGTGCAATCTTTATCTTTATGTTGATTTTGGGTACAGTATCGAGTTTTGGCCGTAGTCGCATCAGCGAGACAGCCACGGTGGTTGCCGACACCATATTCTACGCAGCCAACGAGCAGGGTGTAGGTCAGGCAGCTCAGGCAGCCTATTATAGACTGTTGCTGACCCAGGGTACCAATTCAGAAAAAGAGGATGTTTTCATGGACTTCTATATGAATGGCACCAAGAAAGCCGAGGGCGGTTACAACTTTGTAGACCTTGGCAATGACAAGAATACCGTTTATAACGGTCGTGTCACCACATATTATGCCAATGGCAAGGAAAAGCTGAGCGGCAAATATGTCAACGGCAAGCGTGAGGGCTATTTCACCTTGCACATGCGTGATGGTGGTGTAGCTGTCGTGCAGTATGAGAACGGAAGTTCTAAGTATGATTACTTCCTCATCACCCACACAGATGGTAAGCAGGAAAAGCGTCCCATCTCTGAAATTAGATCTCTCTTACAATAATAATATTAATAAACACTACTAAACAATATAAGGCCCGCATTCGTGAGAATGTGGGCCTTATCAATGATGGTCTGTGTTTCCGGGGCATCAGCGTTGGGGTGCCGTAGCAACGGTTGTGGTTATTTGAGCACCAGTTCCACGGGGCAGTGGTCGCTGCCAAAAATCTCTGTGTGAATCTTGGCATCGGCGATACGGTCCTTCAATGTTTCTGATGTGATAAAGTAGTCGATACGCCATCCGGTGTTCTTCTCACGGGCTTTGAACCGGTAGCTCCACCAACTATAGGTCACCTGCTCGGGATACAGTGTGCGGAAGGTGTCAATGAACCCACTGCCAAGCAGGACCGTCATCTTCTCGCGCTCTTCGTCGGTGAATCCGGCATTGTTGCGGTTAGTCTTTGGGTTCTTGAGGTCTATCTCCTCGTGGGCAACATTCAGGTCGCCACATGCTATCACAGGTTTGGTCTCGTTGAGCCGCATCATATAGGCCCTGAAGTCGTCTTCCCATTGCATGCGATAGCCCAGTCGCTTGGGTTTCACCTCTCCCGGCAGCGCCTCCTGCGAGTTGGGTGTGTAGCAGGTGATGAGGTAGAAGTCGGGATACTCCAGTGTGATGACTCGTCCCTCGTGGTCGTGCTCGTCGATACCCAGTCCATAGGTCACGGCCAACGGCTGGTGTCGTGTGAAGATGGCTGTGCCGCTATAGCCTTTCTTGTCAGCATAGTTCCAGTACGACTGGTAGCCATCAAACTCCAGGTCTAGCTGTCCCTGCTGCATCTTCGTCTCCTGCAGGCAGAAGAAGTCGGCATCCAGTTCTTTGAAGTAAGCCTCGAAGCCTTTGCTCACTACGTTTCCGTCGTCATCGGTCTTGGGCTTGATACAGGCACGCAGCCCGTTAACGTTCCAGGATATGAATTTCATCGTTCTTTGCTTGTTTGATGGTTTATACTCGCTTTGCTTCCCCGCGCAGCAGGTTCATAAACTCCATGCGAGTGTTGGTCGACTCAAACACACCGCTATAGGCACTTGTCGTGGTGATGGCATTCTGTTTCTCTACACCGCGCATGGCCATGCAGAGGTGCTTGGCCTCTACGACCACCATCACCCCTTGGGGTTTCAGGGTTTCGCGGATACACTGTTCTACCTGTTGCGTGAGTCGTTCCTGCACCTGTAGTCGGTGACTGTAGATATCTACCACGCGCGCAATCTTGCTCAGTCCGGTGATATATCCGTTGGGGATATAGGCCACATGGGCCTTGCCGAAGAACGGCAGCATGTGGTGTTCGCACATCGAATAGAAGTCGATGTCCTTGACAATCACCATCTGGTTGTATTTCTCTTCGAAGAGGGCATCGGTGAGCACTTTCTTCGGGTCTTGCGTATAGCCTCGTGTGAGCACCTGCATGGCTTTGGCTACGCGCATGGGAGTTTTCTGCAGTCCTTCACGGTCGGGATTCTCACCCAGCAGACTGATAACCTCTTTATAATGTGCAGCAAGCTCGTCGAGCCCGTCGCGGAATTCTATTTCTGGATTCATGTATTGTGTGTGATGTAAAAAATGGTGCCACCGTCACTAGTCGTTCACGGTAATCTTGCCTTTGACAATGGTGGCGGCACGGTAGCCCATGGCCTTCACGTTATTGAGCATCTGCCGTGCCTCCTCATAACTCCTGTAGTTGCCTACCCGGCATATCCATCGGGGCGAATAGAAGTGTACGTAGATGGGGTGGTCGGGGTATCTCATCTTGATGGCATTGCCAATCTGTTGTGCTTTCTGCTTGTCGTTGCGGGTGTTTCCTCCGGCGAAGGCCTGAACGCGATACCCTGTCACCTTATAGCTGTTGCGCATCACTTTCTTGCGCATATCGATAGTGGGGATCTCCATCTCATTATCATCGGCACCCTTGCGTGTCTCGGTGGAGTTATGCGTTTCGTTTCTGCGTTCGGTGTCTTTCTCCTTGGCCTTCAAGGCCTCCTTGGTATTCTCTCTGGCCTCGTTATTGTTGTCGCGAGCAACATTTTTTTCTTGTGTCTTGCTTTGCTCGCCAGCTTTTTCTTTGGTGTCGTTGATTGTTTTTGGGCTATTGTTCTCTGGTTTGATAGTTTTGACGATGGTCGATGCCTTTTGTCCGGAGGCTTGGTTGCTGCCATTCACTAGTTCGTCTATGGCTTTGCTCTGGGTCACAGACACCTTTCCCAGTCCCTGCCTCGATTGCTGCAGGTGTTCGAGATAGGTCTGCGCGTGGGCAGCGAGTGCAGAGCACAGCACCATGAAAATGATGGAGACGAATTTCTTCATTGCGTAATTTGTTGGTTTGTAGGTTTGTTGGAGGGCTGGCCGACGGCTTGCCCTGTGGCCTTGACTCGTCGAGCCCACGGCCTGCGGCAGAAACATGTCAGCCAACCCTACCATCAAACAATTACTTCTTCCAGGCGTCGATGATGGCCTTGAAGTCGGCAGCCTTCAGAGAGGCACCGCCGATGAGGCCGCCGTCGATATTGGGCTTTGCAAACAGCTCGGGAGCGTTCTTGGCATTGCAGCTACCGCCATAAAGGATGGTGGTGTCCTCAGCAGCCTCCTTGCCATATTTGTCGGCAACGATCGAGCGGATGTAAGCCAGCATCTCCTCAGCCTGGTCAGAGGTAGCGGTCTTGCCGGTACCGATGGCCCAGATGGGCTCGTAGGCCAGTACGATGTTCTTCCACTCCTCTGCAGAGAGGTTGAATACAGAGCCGTCGAGCTCAGCCTTCACCACCTCGTTCTGGGTGCCGGCCTCGCGCTCTTCGAGGGTCTCGCCGCAGCAGAAGATCACCTTCAGGTTGTTGGCCAGTGCCAGCTGCACCTTCTCTTTCAAGATCTCGGCAGTCTCGCCATAATACTGGCGACGCTCAGAGTGGCCGAGGATGACATACTGTGCACCTGTAGACTTCACCATGGCGGCAGAAACCTCACCGGTATAAGCACCCTTCTCCTTGTCGGCGCAGTTCTCGGCACCCAGTGCCACTACTTCCTGGTCGAGCACGTCAGCCACCTTGGCCAGGTGGATGAACGGTGTGCAGATCACCACACCACAGTTGGGCTTGTCGGCCACCAGTGCGTCGTTGATCTCTTTTGCCAGTGCAATACCCTCCTGCAGGTTCTCGTTCATTTTCCAGTTACCTGCTACAATTTTCTTTCTCATTTGTTTCTTTTTTAAAAGTTGATATAAACTTAGTTGATGTCTTGTTGTCCATGAGTTTCTTTTCCTCCTCTTTCAGGCGCTGTTGCCCGTCCCTGATTTTGCCCCTCACATATTTGCTCCATGCCCAGGTGCGGTCGGCGATGGTCAGGAGGATAAGCGGCAGGAAGAACCACAGCACCACCTTGGTGATGGTCTTGCCCACAGTATCGTTGGGCAGATGTCCTATCTCCAGCTTGTCGAGTGGTGCGTTGAGCTCTTCGCCCGTGGGCAGGTCGTTGTGGCTCCACTTGCGAATGATGGTGCCGTCTTTGATGAGCAGCAGTCCCGGGTTGCTCCTGATGATGGTCTTGAGGGTCGTCGCGTCGGTCATATAGAACGGATATTCGGCTCCCGTGATATCTTCCCAATGCTGTATGCCCTTCTCTGTGGAGGCCGTGAGGCAATAGAACGGAATCTTCTGCGCCTGTGCATATTCGTATATTTGGTCGATATTGCCAAAGTTACTGTCGTCGGCCGTCTCCAGATGTGGCGAGATCAGCAGGAAGGTGTACCCTTTGTGGGCCAGCACGTCTTCAGTGACATCGTCTCCCTCGGCCATTTGGATAGAGAAGTCGTGGATGGGCGGCACATAGCCCTCCTTGGTCTGCACGGTCTTCGAGTCGATGAACTGCCAGGTGGAGTCGGGGTAGTTTTCTAGTGCAAACTCCTTTCTCACCCCGTCTTTCTCCATGATGAAGGTGGTCTGGAACTGTGGCTGTTCGGCTCCTTCGGGTATTTCCATGCCTTTGGGGATGTTGGCCCCGATGTGGTAGGGACGGAAGTCGAAGATGGGGAGTTTGTAGAGTGAATAGAGGCTGGTGATCAACACGAAGAGCACGGTATAGTTGATGGCAATCCACTGGTTGCTCTTCGAGATGAACCTATACATGCAGAGTGGCCATTTCCATACCACGACGGCTGCCACCAGCAGCACCACGTTCTTGAGCAAGGTCTGGTTATTGGTAAGCTTGATGGCGTCACCGAAGCATCCGCAGTCTTTCACGGGGTTGGCAATGGCCAACCAGAGTGTGACGAGTGTCATGACCATCATGAGCAGCAGGGCGATTTTGGATGTCAGCCTGCGTCGGATGGCAAAGAGGAAGAAGATACCTAGCGAGAACTCGAGGGCCGAAAGCAGTACCGAGGTGGCGAGTGTCACAAAGTCGGGGACATAAGTCAGCGCTCCCACAGCCTCCAGATAGTCTTGGATCTTATACTGTGTGCCCAGCGGATCTGTGGCTTTCACATATCCTGAAAAGATAAACACGACTGCCAGCAGCAGTCGACATAGATTGACGGCTATGCTTTTTATTTTATCCATCCTCTCTTATCAATTCATGTTACCTGACAGTGCGAATGGCGCCGAACACGGCATAGTTGATAATGTCCATATAGTTGGCATCGATGCCTTCAGAGACGAGTGCCGCTCCACCGAGATCCTCCAGCTCCTTGATACGCTCGATCTTGGTGAGGATGAAGTCGGTATAGCTGCTCACACGCATTGACTGCCAAGCCTCGCCGTAGTCGTGATTCTTCTTTCGCATGAGTTCGTAGGCGGCCTTGGCATGGGTCTCATAGATCGCCATGGCTTCGTCGGGCGTCATGTCTACGGTGTCAGAGAAGCCATGCTCCAGTTGGATAAGTCCCACGATGCCATAGTTGATCAATGCGATAAATTCCGGCCTGATGCCTTCGCCCACGAGCGACTGCCCCGTGATCTCGAGCGACCGGATGCGCTTGGCCTTGATAAACAATTGGTCGGTGAGCGAAGAAGGCCGCAGGATACGCCAAGAAGCACCATAGTCGTGGAGCTTCATCTGGAAGAGGTCATGGCACTCTTTCATGATGTCCATGAACTGTTGGTCTGTATGCTGTTCTGCCATATTGAGTGCAAAGGTACTTAAATAAAATGGAATATGCCTATTGTGGTCTGAAAAATATTGGCCTACACCTTATTTATTATAAGGTCATTGGCCACGCCGGGGCGCATGCTGGCATTTGCGCCACACGAGTTGTTGTGGGCGCCAGGCTAGCGTTCGGCCTGTCGTTTGTGTATCACCCTCACCGTGCCACACAGGGCATCGAAGCGCACCTGCAGCGAGTCGCGCTTCACGCCCAGCCGGTTGCGGCGGCCGATGTTGGTCTCGGCATTGAAGGCGCGGATGGTGGCCTGCAGGGCCGAGTCGGTGCGGGCGATGTCGTCTTGCGTCATCTTCAGCGAGGCCTCCTGCCATATCTTCAGTGCCCGGCGCCGTGCCTCCACGGCCTGTGGGTGCTCCTGGCGCAGCTGGCGTATGGCGTTGAGCGTCTGGAGGTATGCCTTATGCTGGTAGAGCGAGTCGATGCGATGCATCAGCGGGGCAGCCTTCTGCTCCTCCGAAGGCTGACAGGCCACCAGGCAAAACGTGGCCGCAAGCAGTAGCATTTTCTTCATCATACCTGCAAAGGTAGCAAATTAATTTAGGATAAAGAATTATGGATTATGAATATTTTCGTAACTTTGCACTCTGTTTTTATATGTACATATCATCATGCGATTACTGAGTGATGCCGATTTGGCAAAGATACTAGACCAAGATATATTCCATTTGATTTCTGAAGCGGCCGACGGCCTGGGGCTCGAGTGTTATGTGGTGGGCGGTTATGTGCGCGACTTGTTTCTCGAGCGTCCGTCCAACGACATCGATGTCGTGGTCGTAGGCAGTGGCATCAGCGTGGCCAGCCGGCTCAAGGAACTGCTTGGGCGCAAGGCCCACCTGTCTGTTTTCCGCAATTTTGGTACAGCCCAGGTCAAATACCGCGGGCTGGAGGTCGAGTTTGTGGGTGCCCGCAAGGAGAGCTACAGCCACGACAGCCGCAAGCCGCACGTGGAAGACGGTACGCTGGAAGACGACCAAAACCGCCGCGACTTCACCATCAACGCCATGGCCGTGTGTCTCAACAAGTCGCGTTTCGGCCAACTCGTCGATCCCTTCGACGGCATCGCCGACCTGGAGGATGGCATCATACGCACGCCCCTCGACCCCGACATCACCTTCTCCGACGACCCTTTGCGTATGCTGCGCTGCATCAGGTTTGCCACGCAGCTGAGGTTTTATATCGAGGAGGAGACCTTCGAGGCACTGGAGCGCAATGCCGACCGCATCCATATCATCAGTGGCGAGAGGGTGGAAGAGGAGCTCAACAAGATCATGCTCACCGACCAGCCCAGCCGCGGGTTCGTAGACCTGCACCGCTGTGGACTGTTGCAGCTCATCCTGCCCGAACTCTCGGCACTCGACAAGGTGGACAGTCGCAATGGCAAGGCTCATAAAAACAATTTCTATCACACCCTCGAAGTGCTCGACAACCTTTGTCTGGCACAGAAGAAGCGTGAGCAGCAACTGCGCACCACGCTGGCCGACGAGCCTGCCGACAGCGATGCCGCAGTCACAGCCAAGACAGATCTCGACGAGCTGACAGCCCATAAGCTGTGGCTGCGCTGGGCTGCGTTGCTGCACGACATCGGCAAGCCCAAGAGCAAACGGTGGGACAACCAGCAAGGCTGGACCTTCCACAATCACAACTATCTGGGTGCCAAGATGGTGCCCGGCGTGTTTCGCCGTCTGAAACTGCCGATGGACACCAAGATGAAATATGTTCAGAAGCTGGTCGACCTCCACATGCGCCCCATTGTCATTGCCGACGAGGAGGTGACCGACAGTGCCGTGCGCCGGCTGGTGAACGATGCCTCTGACGATGTGGACGACCTGATGATGCTCTGCGAGGCCGACATCACCAGCAAGAACCAGGTGAAGAAGAAACGCTTTTTGGAAAACTTCAGGCTGGTGCGCGAGAAGATTACCAACCTGCAGGAGAAAGACTACAAGCGCCTGTTGCAGCCTTGCATCGACGGCAACGAGATCATGGAGTTGTTTCATCTGCAGCCCTCGCGCGAGGTGGGTACTCTCAAACAGACCCTCAAGGATGCCGTGCTCGACAATAAGGTGCCCAACGAGCGCGGCCCGCTCATGGAACTGCTCATGCGCAAGGCCAAAGACATGGGCCTGGTGTCCTGACCGCGCCCTTCATCCTGTCGGTTGGCAAGGTCGATATTCTCTTGTCTCTTTGTGGAGCGAAACCTCTTTTCCCTCAGGATCTCAGGTCTCTTGGGGCATCTTCTTTCGCTCACTTTCACATTCTACATCGACTCGAAGCACCTGCTGTTTCCACTCGAAGCACACCCTACATCGACTCGAAGCAGCCGCTGTTTCTACCCGAAGCATGTGACCTATAGGCTATCGTCACAGAGGCATCATATAGATGCAAGGAGTTGGAACCAGCTCTTTGGCCGTTTGTTTCCATATTTTTCAAGTAAGCCAGATGCCCATGTCACCCGGTGCTCCCAACGTCTTTCTTTCGTTGGAAACAACAGCAGGCTCTTTGTCTCCTCAGACCCTGGCCGGCCTCTACCGTCCATCAGCATTTGATGGAGCGGAAATTGGGGGGGCGGTAAAATGGGTGTTTTCTTTGCTAAAAAGAAACAATGTTTGTTAAAAACCCAAACATGATATTTCGGTTTTCAACTTTAGTTGTTATCTTTGCACCGTTAAAACTGGGAAAGTGCTTCTGGTTTTTTGTTTTTTTTGATGATGTTTCTAGATAGAATAGGTAAAAATTAAATAATAATTAGTTAATAAGGTATGAGTATTAAAAGTTTATTTTTTGTAGCCCTGGCTGCCACCGCCCTCGTTTCCTGTGGAGGAAAAAAAGGTGGAAGTCTGGCAGACCTGCAAGACAATGAGTTTGCTGTGCGCACGGTAGGTACACAGAGTGCAGATATGCAGACCACCTATCCGGCTACGATCAAGGGTATTCAGGATGTGGAAGTACGCCCTAAAATTTCAGGTTTTATTACCAAGGTGCTGGTTCATGAGGGCCAGACGGTGGCTGCCGGACAGGTGATGTTCACCATCGACAGTGAGACCTATCAGGCTGCAGTGCGTCAGGCGCAGGCCTCGCTGAGAACGGCCCAGGCGCAAGCCAATACAGCCCGACTGACCTACGAGAACAACAAGAAGCTCTTCGACCAGCATATCATCGGTCAGTATGAGTTGTCTACAGCCCAGAACAGCTATGCCACAGCCCAAGCCTCGGTGGCCCAGGCCCAGGCCGCACTGGCTTCTGCACGCGAGACCCTGAGCTGGTGTACGGTGAAGGCCCCTGCCGCCGGTGTGGTGGGCAGTCTGCCTTATAAGGTGGGAACACTTGCCAGCGCCTCCACGGCACTGACCACCGTGTCGAACATAGCGACGATGGAGGTGTTCTTCTCGATGAGTGAGGGTGAGATACTGGGGCTGACGAAGACCGCTGGCAGCGCCGCCGCCGCCATCAGCGAATTGCCGATGGTGAAGCTGATGCTTGCCGACGGAACGGTGTACAACCATCCTGGCAAGGTGGTGAAGATGAGCGGTGTGATTGACGCGGGCACGGGCTCTTACTCGCTCATTGCACATTTTGCCAATCCAGAGCGTTTGCTCAAGAGCGGTGGCGCAGGCCAGATTATTATTCCGCGCTCTAACAGCAGTGCCATCGTGGTTCCGCAGGAAGCCACCTCGCAGGTGCAGGATAAGACCTTTGTATATCTCGTGGGTAAGGATAACAAGGTGAAATATACGGAAATAACCATCGAACCGCAGAATGACGGCGTGAACTACGTGGTGACCGGCGGTCTGCACGTGGGCGACCGCTTCGTGAGCAAGGGCATCACCAAGCTCACTGACGGCATGGAGATCAAGCCCATCAGCGAGCAAGAATATAAGGCCAAGATAGACAAGGCCACCAAGTTGGGCGCTGCCCAGGATAATGCCGGCGAATTTGCCAAGGCCATGAGCGGCAAGTAAGCCGCATTTTATTTGCCCAAGGCCCCATCGTAGGCTCACCAACATAAAATTGCCCATGGCGTAGCGAGCCATGGCGCCAACCAAAAATTATCAGAAAATATGTCATTTTCAAATTTCATCAAACGCCCGGTACTCTCGACGGTGATATCCATCTTCTTTGTCTTGCTCGGTACCATCGGTTTGGTTTCACTGCCTATTGAGCAGTATCCAGATATTGCGCCACCTACCATCGTGGTTTCTACCACCTACACCGGTGCCGATGCCAAGACTGTGATGAACTCGGTCATCACACCCTTGGAGGAAAGCATCAACGGTGTGGAGAACATGACCTATATGACCTCTACCGCCACCAACAACGGTATGGCCATGATCACCGTATTCTTCAAGCAGGGAGCCGACGCCGATATGGCGGCCGTGAACGTGCAGAACCGTGTGTCTCAGGCGCAGGCGCTGTTGCCGGCCGAGGTTACTAGGGTGGGTGTGATCGTACAGAAGCGACAGACATCTAACGTGGTCATCTTTGGTCTGACCACCGATGATGGCCGTTACGACAGTAAGTTCCTCACCAACTATAACAACATCAATATCGTTCCCGAACTGCAGCGTATCAACGGTGTGGGTAACATCCAGAGCTTCTCTACCGAGACCTACTCCATGCGTATCTGGTTGCAGCCCGACAAGATGAAGCAGTACGGACTTGTACCGAGCGACATCACCGCCGCCTTGGCGGAGCAGAACATTGAGGCGGCTCCGGGTGCCTTCGGCGAAAACAGCAAGGTGGCCTTCGAGTATGTGCTGCGCTATAAGGGTCGTTTGTCCACTCCGCAGGAGTACGAGAACATCGTGCTGACCAGCAAGACTACCGGCGAAACCCTCTACCTGAAGGATGTAGCCAAGACAGAACTGGGTAGCCTGCAATACAATGTGGGAATGATGAACGACGGCCATCCCGCCGTAATAGGTATGGTGCAGCAGATTGCCGGTTCTAACGCCACACAGATCTCTACCGACGTGAAGGCCGCCTTGGCCAAGGCTGAGAAGTCTATGCCCCCCGGTATGAAACCCGTGGTGATGCAAGACGTTACCGACTTCCTCTTCGCCTCTATACATGAGGTGATCTTCACCCTGATACTCACCTTGGTACTGGTGTTTCTTGTGGTATATATCTTCCTGCAAGACTTCCGCTCGACGCTTATTCCTATGATTGCCGTGCCGGTGGCCTTGATTGGTACCTTCCTGTTCTTGTGGATATTCGGTTTCTCGATCAACCTGCTCACCCTCTCGGCCTTGCTGTTGGCCATCGCCATCGTGGTGGATGATGCCATCGTGGTGGTGGAAGCCGTCCATGCCAAGCTCGACCAAGGCTATGAGAATGCACGCACAGCTGCCCTCGATGCCATGAACGAGATTTCGGGTGCCATCATCTCTATTACGCTGGTGATGTCGGCCGTGTTTGTGCCAGTGTCATTCATGAGCGGTACATCAGGTACCTTCTATCGCGAATTCGGTATCACCATGGCAGTGTCTATCGTGATCTCGGCTGTCAATGCCTTGACGCTTTCGCCTGCCTTGTGTGCCATCTTCTTGAAGCCCCATAGCGAAGAGGGTCATGAGAAGTCTACCTTTGTCAGTCGTTTCCACGCTGGTTTCAACCGTGTGTTCGACCGTACGACACAGAAATATAAGAAAGGTGTGGAGCGCATCATCAACCATCGCATCGTTACGGCCATCACCGTGGTGGTGGGTGCCGTGGTACTGGTGGTAATGATGTCTGTTACCTCTACGGGTTTGGTGCCCGACGAGGATACGGGTACGCTCTTCGTGACCATGACCGCAGCCCCGGGAACCAGCCAGGAGCGCACCAAGGAGATTGTAGACCAGGTAGACAAGATGCTGGCCTCTAACCCCGCCATTGAGCACCGTACGGCCATCGCCGGTTACAACTTCATTGCGGGTCAGGGTTCTGACCAGGCTACCTTCATCATCAAGCTCAAGAGCTTTGAGGAGCGTGCCTCGAAGAATATCTTCGCGCGCATCAAGGATGCCCTCTCGGGGCAGGGGGCTGCCGCGCTCTTTGTCAACCCCATGGAGAGCAACATGGTGCTGGGTATGATCTATAAGCAGACGGCTACCATCAAGGACGCGCAGATCTTGGCCTTCGGTCCACCGATGATTCCGGGTTTCTCGATGAACAACGGTATATCGATGACCCTGCAAGACAAGACGGGCGGCGACCTCAATAAGTTCTTTGAAATCACCAAGGGGTATCTGGCAGAGCTCAACAAGCGTCCTGAGATACAGAATGCCATGACCTCATACAACCCGAACTACCCCCAGTATATGGTAGACGTTGACGTGGCCAAGACCAAGCAAGAAGGCACCAGCCCTGCTGCCGTGTTGTCGACACTGCAGGGGTACTATGGTGGTATGTATGCTTCAAACTTCAATGCCTATGGTAAGCTGTTCCGTGTGATGATTCAGGG
>JBHAFS010000110.1:0-4857 GCA_041856205.1 Prevotella sp. | reverse complement strand
TAAACGGAGGCTGCGCGCGGTTACTTCAACCTTACCTGCCCGTGCCGGAACAAAGATTAAAACATTAATAGTCTCATTACACTCAACCCCCATCGCGCGAGCCATCCCCCTCCCCCACCGGGGAGGGTTGGGGAGGGGCTCCATCGCGCCAGCCTCTCCCGCCCCTTGGGGAGGGCTGGGGAGGGGCCCCCTCGCACCAGCCAGAGATCTGCGCCATCTGCGTCATCTGCGAGAGATAAAAAAACTCGAATCTTTCCGCCCTCTTTTGCCAGTCTTAACGACGAACGCTACAACCGTGGAGGTTGCAGCGTTCGTTGAGTGTAGTCGATAGGGGAATCGAACCCCTATGCCAAGATTGAGAATCTTGTATCCTAACCATTAGATGAATCGACCGCGATGGGTGATAAAAAAATCCTCTGTAATCATGATGGTCGCAGAGGTTTGAAAGTAGTCGATAGGGGAATCGAACCCCTATGCCAAGATTGAGAATCTTGTATCCTAACCATTAGATGAATCGACCTTAGAGGTTTTATCAGCGGAAGCTGGGGGATTCGAACCCCCGGTACGCAAACGCGCACGGCAGTTTAGCAAACTGCTGGTTTCAGCCACTCACCCAAACTTCCTTTCCGTTGGTTCGTAAACCTACCACATTTTTTCAAATGCGGTGCAAAGGTAGTGGTTTTATTTTGTACCACCAAATATTTAGCGGCGTTTTTTCGTTTTTATTTCATCATGTGGCCATTGCGGCCATCCTCCTATGGCTGTGCGGCCTTGAGAGGAGGGGGGGGCGACAACTTTTTCGGGAGGCGCTGCCCCCTTTGTCATTTGAGCGCGGCGAGCACCTGCGCGGCGATGGCCTTCATACCGACGATGTCGGGGTGACCGTTCTGCTTGCTGATGTCGTGGAGCTGTATCACCGGTATGCCATAATGCTTGCAGATGGTGTGGATGGAGGTCGTATAGTCTTTGTCGAGGTCGCTGTTGCTGATGAAGTAGAGACGCGTGTTGGGGTATCGGTCGAGCAGGTGGCCGAGCAAGAAGGCCAGTGCCGGTCGGAAGTAAAACTTGTCGGCCATGCGGATGTTGTCGTACTGGTAGTTTCCGAGCGGCGCACGGGCCCAGGCATCGTTGGTGCCGCCGAAGATGAGGATAATGTCGGGCGTGCCCAATGCGTCCATGCGACGCAGGAACGACTTATACGACTCGTCGCGGTCGTTGTAGCTCGTGTTGCAGATGGTGGAGCCCGACCACGAGTTGTTGATGCCTAGCTTGTAGCCGCCGTCGTTCACCACCTGCCACCACCACGTCTGCCGCACGCTCGACACGTCAGTGCGCCGCGGGTCTTGCTTCTGGAAATACCACATCTCCATGGTGTCGGGCGTGTTGTAGCCTTCGAAGGTCGAATACGAGTCGCCGAGGATGGCGACGGTCTCTCTGGGCTGCGCGCTGACGGCAAGTGCAAGAATGGCGATGATGAGTGTGAGCAATGTCTTCTTCATGTTGCTGATAGTGGTGTATGATTCGGAGTGGACGACCCTTGGATGTTGCCAACGGCCGCCTGCCTGCGGGGTCAGAATGCCCAGCCGAAGCTAAAATAAGGTGCCACGGCGAAGCGGTTGTCGTCGTCGTTGCCGAATGTCAGAGAGTTGGCCCAGTAGGTGGTCTTATTGATAGACAAGAGAGGGGAAACGCCGATTCTGAACAAGAAGCCGCTGCGTGCCTGCCAGCGCCAGCCCACGTTGCCGAAGAGGTAGGATGAGAACTTGTTTTCGGTCTTGTCGAGACCTTCGTAGACATTGTGATGGTACGATGCCGTGATGCCTGCGCCCAGTTCAAACTTCGAGCGTTTCTTGCCCATGAGATAGGTCACTCCTGCGGGCACGGTGTAGGAATAGGAGCGGAAATCGCCCCATTGCCATTGCTGGTCCTCGGGGGCCTCGGCGTTGTATGTCACCCAGTCCATGGAGCTGTAGCCGAAGCCGAATCCTGTTTGCAGATACAGTTGCTTCTGGCGCGACAAGCACCGCTCATAGCCGATGCCCACACCGTTGAATGCCGCTCCCCAGCCGAGCGAAAGCGTGTTGGTCTTCACCGTGGAAAGGTCTGGTCCCTGCTCCTGTGCGGTTGCTGGCAGTGTTGTGCAGGCTGTCAACAACAAGAGGCTTTTTAAAAATAATATTTTCATTTTTCAGAAGTGGTATATGTTTTTGGTGTGCAAACTTACAAAAAAAAAACGGGATACCGTCTGTTGGCACGAGGAAATCGTAGCTTTTTAACATAAGGTGTTTTTATTACCATCGAAACAAAATTATGAAATCATGGATTACGTTTTGCCATCTTTCGTACACTCTTCGGCTCAAGTTGCCAGTTAGCCTGCGGCTGAAGTTCGGCTTCGCTCGGTCAAACGAGCATGCTCGATGGCACATGCTGGCACGAACATTCGCTCTGTCGTCATGCCCGCATAACTCCTTCGGCTACTTGCAATTTGACCTCGAAGATAGTCTCGAAATCAGACAAAGCTAATGAATAGAACCCACCTTAAATGTCGGTCATGGTTCTGGGGAATGTCGGTGACATCGTTTCATTCATAAAAAGACGTATCACCTATTAATCTCGTCTTTTTGCTGTGAAATAAAGACGGGGATAAACACCGGCGAACCGTGTTTATCCCCCATCCGAAGAAAAGTCTTTGTTGCAGGCCTACTTGATCCAGCGCGGTGCACCGGCCTTGGCGAAGGCGATGTCCTCGTTGCCTACGGTGAAGTCACCATTGGCAGCGTCCTTGTAGGCGGGATCTGCCACGATGCCGGAGGTATCGAAGAACCTGCCGTTGATGCCGCCGGGCAGCAGGTTGGGGGCATTGAAGTAGTAGTTGCCCTTGAAGGTTGCCTCGTTGGTCTTGCTCTGGTTCGAGAAGTTTGCGGCGGTGTTCGTCACGATGTTGTTGGTGAATGACGTGCTGTTGCCGGCAAAGCGGATGTAGAGCAGGCGCTTGGTGCCGTCGGCCTGCGACGATACGCCGTTGAGGGTGTTGTGGTCTACGGTGATGACGGGAGCCACACCTGCAAATTTTGCAGAGGCGTCGTCGTAGCGGATGAAGTCGCGTGCAGCGCAACTGTTATAGATGGTGTTGTTGGTGATCACCAGGTTCTGAATGGCGCCGGTACGGCAGTCGAAGAAGTCGCCGCCGTTGCATTCGATGTTCGAGATCAGGTTGTTGTCGATGGTGATGGTCTTCACATTGGCTGCCACGTTGATGTAGTAGAAGCCCTTGGTGTAGTTCTTCACCTCAGAGTTGGTCACCGACAGGCTGTTGTACTCGCCCTCGGCCTTGAAGACGATGGCCTGGTCGCCGCTGGTGCCTGTTCCGTCGAGGGTCACCTGGTCGAACATGATGTCGCTGCCACCCGAGATGGTGAAGCGTCCCTTGATCACAGGATGGTCGTTCTGTCTGAGGCCCTTGATGGTCAGGCTCTTGTTGATGTTCACCACACCTGCTGCCACCACGCCGTCTACATCGGTAATGGTATAGGTGCCGGGCATCACCACCAGTCTTGCGCCTGCCGGAGCGTCGGCAATAGCTGTGGCGATGTCGTCGCCGGCCTTCACGAGGATGTCGTTCTCAGCCAGTTCGATGGCCGTGGTGAAGCTCACCGTGCCACGTGTCTTGCCGCTGGCGCGCAGCATCTTTGCCGTATAGGTGGTCTCGGGTGTGAGGCCGGTGATGGTGGCCTCGCCGGCCGCAATCTCTTCGGCGGTGATGGCATGGTCTGCCACGATGTTGCCGGCGGCGTTGGTCACCACGATGTGCTCGGCCGACTGTCCGGCCGGCCATGTGATGGTCACCGAACGGGCCTTCACGTCGTTCTCGCCGAGCGCGTTGAGGATCTGCTCGGTGCCGGTCTTGGCATAGACCTCACTCCATTTGGAGTTGCGGCTCTCGTCGCCTGCCGTCACCGACATCACGCGGAAAGAGTAGTCGGTCTCACCCTCCAGGCCTGTGATGGTGTAGGGCACCTCGTCGGCCGAGATGGTATAGGTGGCCGAGGCCGTCTTGCCGTCGAACGAGAGGCTGTCGTTGTCGTATTGCTCGATGATATATCCTGTTGCGCCGTTCACCGTCGACCAGCTCAGTTTCACGTTGGTACGATCCTGCACGCGTGCTTCCAGGTTAATGGGCGAGAGGTTGCGGTCGAGGACCAGCGAGGTAATCTCGTCCATCACGTCACCGCAAGATGTCAGGGCCAGCGTGAGCCCCAACATACTTGTCATGATGATTGATTTTTTCTTCATATATTATTTTAGAATTTATATCTTTGCATTAGTTAACAACATCAAGATGTGGAGCAAGACCGATTTTTCATTAGTCGTAAGACTGTAAACAATGTTCAGTCCCCGCATCTTCTTACATCCGAATCCGGATAGTTCATTGGGTTTTGACCCCGTATTTGTGATGATGGATCTACGATGTACAGATGTTGCAATTGATAATTTTTGAGTTATGGCGTACATTGGAATTGATGTTAGTAAGGCTACGTTCGTGGTTGCTTATTGCTCAGAGAAGAACAGTAAGCCAAGGACGTTCAGGAACACCGTAAAGGGTATTCATGCGTTTATTCAGACGCTCTCGCCTAAGGAAGACCACTGTGTCATGGAGGCAACAGGCAACTACAGCTCTCTGCTTGTCTATCTGCTCAATAAGGCAGGTGTCACTACCAGTCTGGAGAATCCTCTCAAGATTAAGAACTTCGCCCGTGCGATGCTGTCCACCATCAAGACTGATGAAGTGGATGCCCGTATCATAGCTCTCTATGGAGAGAGGATGCAGCCGAGGCCCTACAAGCTCCCAGGCGATGC
>JBHAFS010000109.1:0-15707 GCA_041856205.1 Prevotella sp. | reverse complement strand
GTTCTTTGTCGAAGAAGGAATACAAGCCCTGTGCAGAGCGCAGCGACACATCGTGCTCTGAGGAGTCGCCACCGCATACGATGGCAATGTTTCTCTTTAGTTCTTTCATTATCTATCAGTGTTTTAATATGCTTAAAGTTTGTTGTAGTCACCTGTCCCTACTGCTCATGGCCCGATGCCGGGCGGCCGTTCAGGCGAAGGTGTCTTGTGTGGTGCCTTTGATAAACTGCCGCCACTTGTCGATGAGCGCGGCGAAGTCGGAGGGCCACTCTGAGTCGAAGTCCATCTGTTGCCCTGTGGAGGGATGCCTGAACCCCAGTGTCTTGGCGTGCAAGGCCTGTCGGGGGCAAAGCCTGAACCCGTTTTGGATGAATGCCTTGTAGGTGGTGCTTCGCTGTCCGCGCAGTATCTCGGTACCGCCGTAGCGCTCGTCGCCGAAGAGCGGGTGCCCGATGTGCTTCATGTGGGCGCGTATCTGGTGGGTGCGGCCTGTCTCGAGCACACACTCCACGAGCGTGGTATAGCCGAACCGCTCGAGCACGCGGTAATGGGTCACGGCCGTCTTGCCGATGCCCGATTCGGGGTCGAACACCCTCATGCGCAGCCGGTCTTTGGGGTCGCGGCCGATGTTGCCCTCTATGCGGCCGGTGTCTTCGGCCAGGTTGCCCCACACCAGGGCGTGGTAGGAGCGGTGGGTGGTCTTGTTGAAGAACTGCTTGCCCAGCGCCGTTTTGGCGTCGGCCGTCTTGGCCACCACCATCAGTCCGCTCGTGTCCTTGTCGATGCGGTGTACCAGTCCCACGGCCGGGTCGTTGGGGTCGAAGGTCTCCAGGTTGCGCAGGTGCCAGGCCACGGCGTTGATGAGCGTGCCGGTGAAGTTGCCGGCGCCGGGATGCACCACCATGCCGGCCTCTTTGTTGACCACCATCACCTCGTTGTCCTCGTAGACGATGTTCAGCGGGAGGTCTTCGGGAAAAATGCTCGTGTCGTGCTTGGGGCGGTCGAGCATCAGGGTGATGACGTCGAGCGGCCTAATCTTGTAGTTGCTCTTCACGGCCTTGCCGTTGACGAAGATGCAGCCTGCGTCGGCGGCCGTCTGTATGCGGTTGCGACTGGAGTGCTGCATCTTTTCGGCCAGAAACTTGTCGATGCGCACCGGTGCCTGTCCGGCGTCGACCTCCACTTTCCAGTGCTCGTAGCGCTGGGGGGCGGCAGCGGCGGTGGGGTCGGGAGCCTCTGCTTGCAGCTCGTCGTCGTCGAGCAGGTCTATGTCGTCGATATATGTCATGTTGGTGGGTTGGTGGGTAGGTTACGGTTGGCGGCGGACAGGTTCGCCGGTGGTCTCGGAGGATGTCTCCGACGATTCGGAGGGCGGTGCCGTCACCTCTTCAAATTGGTCTATGTCATCTCCCTCGGTCGTGTTGTCGGGCTCGGTATATACCGGGTCTACATAGTTTACCGAGTCGCTGGCGTCGCGCATGCCGTTGCCCACCTGTATGATGAGCTTGGCATCGACCGGAATCTTGTCGCCGTAGGCCACGTGCTTGCCGTTGACCAGGATGCCGTACACCCAGTCTTTCTCTCCGGGGATAAATTGTGGCGTGCCCAGCTTGAACCCGATGGCCGTGAGCCGGGCCATGGCCTCGCGCAGCGAGCTGTTGTCGATGATGTCGGGCAGGGTGATGGTGGGCGAGTTGGCGGCGTTGATGATGACATACACCACATGTCCCGACTTCACCCTGGCTCCGGCCTCGGGCCATTGCTCCAGGATGTAGTCGGCGGGCAGGGTCTTGACATATCCGGTGTCCGACACCACGATGTCCAGTCCCAGGCGGTCGAGGGTCTCGGCCGCCTGACGGTAGTCTTTGTGCACCACCTTGGGCACCGGTATCGACTCGCCATGGTGGGTGTACACGCCAATGCCGTACCACGCGCCCACCACAAGCAGCGCCACCACGGCGGCCATGGCCGCCAGGTTGCCCCAGAGATAGGCGCTCTTGAACTTGGCTAGGAATTGTGATGGGGTCATCGCTGTCTCTTTTTGTGTACAAAGATAGTGTAATTCGTGTGAAGTGCAAAGCGCACTGCTGTTTTTTTATCGCTTTGCCTGTTCAAAAGCCATTTGCCAAGGCATCACGAGGGTGTGCTCTGGTGTCTCGCCACCGCTTTTTTACTGCCTCCGCCGGGAGGGTGCGGTCAGTCTTGCACGGCCTTCTCGCCAGTTCTTTACGACCCTCTTGTCCACGCAGCGCAAGCCTCACGTTCTGTGCTTCGGGCCGAAGTACGCGCTGTTTCGGGCCGAACCTTGTTCTGCTTCGGGCCGAAGTAGAGGCTGATTCGAGCCGAACAGCTATGTTCCTGCTAGTCTCACAGCCCGGCTGCGGAGGTCTTGCGGGTGACGAGAGGGTTGCTGCGGCTTTTGAATCAGCCGTCTGTTGCAGTTTCGTCGCCTCTTTCCGGCTGTCGGGCAAGGCGTCATGAATGCTGTTGGCAGAACTATGCGGTGTGTCTTTGGTGTCGATATGATGATTTTGGTATGTCTTTTTGTAAATAGTAGATAGTAGTTTGCGGAATAAATAATCAATCTGATATTTTTTCTTATAATTAATTGTCTTTTTAAATAGGGTTTCTTGGCGGTTTGTGTTTTTTATTTTAAATTTGCAAAAAAAATGCGAAATTAATGCGCCTTGTGTATGCTTTCGTGGAAGAAAGAATGTGAGACAGGATTGTCGTGCAAGCGTTAATTTATGTAAACCCATTATGGGGGGAGAGGCGTTGCAGACAGCTTGCAGATGAAGAAAAGACTATTTGATGGCCAAAAAATTCTTTTTCTTAGCCAAAGGCGGCATATTTATGACAATATTATTTGGAAAATTGCTTAATTTTATATAATTTTGCAAATTACAAAGTTAGTGTTTAGGAGAATAGTGATTATTAATTTTCGTTATAATTTAAACAGAGAGTATTTATGCTTAAAAGACTAACAATGGTTATGGCCGGTCTGTTCCTGTGCATAGGAATGGTTCTGGCACAGTCACAAATCTCTGGTACGGTAGTCTCTTCCGAAGACGGAGAGCCCATCATCGGTGCTTCTGTCACGGTACAGGGTACGAAAACCGGAGCTGTGACCGACGTGAACGGCAAGTTCACCCTCAGCGTGGCTGCAGGAAAGAAAATCGTGGTTTCGTACATCGGTATGACATCTCAGACCCTCAGTCCCTCGCAGGGAATGGTGGTGAAACTGTCACCCGACAACACCACCCTGGGAGAGGTCGTGGTGACGGGTCTGCAGCAGATGGACAAGCGCCTCTTCTCGGGTGCCACTACGAAGATCGACGCCTCGAAGGCCAAGCTCGACGGTATGGCCGATATCAGCCGCTCGCTCGAAGGACGGGCTGCGGGTGTGAGCGTACAAAACGTGTCAGGAACCTTTGGTACGGCACCTAAGATTCGCGTGCGCGGTTCATCGTCTATCTTCGGCAGCTCCAAGCCCTTGTGGGTGGTCGACGGCGTGATCATGGAGGACATCACCGACGTGGATGCCAGCTCACTGTCGTCGGGCGATGCCAAGACGCTGATCTCCTCGGCCATTGCCGGCTTGAATGCCGATGACATCGAGAGTTTTCAGATTCTGAAGGACGGCTCGGCCACTTCTATCTATGGTGCCCGCGCCATGGCCGGTGTGATTGTGGTGACGACCAAGAAAGGTCGTGCCGGACAGTCGCACATCAGCTATACTGGCGAATACACGCTGCGCCTGAAGCCCAGCTACCGCAACTTCAACATCATGAACTCGCAAGACCAGATGGAAGTCTACCAAGAGTTGCAGCAGAAGGGCTATCTGAACTATGCCGAGACGGCCAATGCCATGAACAGCGGTGTGTATGGACGTATGTACCAGTTGCTCTCGGAGTATGACGCCACCAAGGGACAGTTCGGCCTGGAGAACACCGAGGAGGCCAAGAACGCCTACCTGCGTGCTGCGGAGTATCGCAACACCAACTGGTTTGATGAGCTCTTCTCCAACAGCATCATGCACAACCATAGTGTGAGTGCGTCGGGCGGAACAGACAAGGGGCAGTACTACGCCTCGCTCTCTGCCATGTATGACCCGGGATGGTACAAGGCCAGCAAGGTGCAGCGCTATACGGCCAACGTCAACACCACCTACAACTTCAGCAGGCACTTGGGTGCCAACCTCATCGGCAACGCCTCTTACCGCAAGCAGAAGGCGCCGGGTTCGCTGAGCCGGAGCATCGACCCCGTGAGCGGCGGTGTGAGCCGTGAGTTTGACATCAACCCCTACTCTTATGCGTTGAATACCTCGCGTGCCCTTGACCCGCGTGAATACTATACCCGCAACTATGCGAATTTCAACATCTTCAACGAGCTGGAGAACAACTACATGGATCTCAACGTCCACGACTTCCGTGTGCAGGGCAGCATCGACTATAAGCCCGTCGACAAGGTAAAGCTCACGGCGCTGGCCGCCATCAAGGGTGCCTCTTCGGCCATGGAGCATATTGTCAAGGACAACTCCAACCAGGCCCTTGCTTATCGGGCTATGGCCACGACGACAATCCGTGACAACAACCCCTACCTCTACACCGATCCTGACGACCAGTTCGCCCTGCCGATCACCATCTTGGACAACGGCGGCATCTACGACCGCACGGACAACAGTTTCTTCGGCTGGGACACCCGCCTGTCTGCCTCTTACAATGATGTGTTCAACGACACGCACATCGTCAACCTCTATGCCGGTATGGAGACCAACTGCGTAGACCGCAAGCAGACCTGGGTCCGCGGATGGGGAATGCAGTACGAGGATGGCGAGATACCATTCTTCAACTATATGGCTTTCAAGAAATGGCAGGAGCAGGGCACCGACTACTACACGATGTCCAACACGCATATCCGCAGCCTCGCTTATTTTGGTACGGGTACTTATTCTTATAAAGGCCGCTACCAGGTGACAGGCACGTTCCGCTACGAGGGTACCAACTATCTGGGCAAGGCCACCTCGGCACGCTGGCTGCCCACCTGGAACCTCTCGGGTGCATGGAACGCCCACGAGGAAGGCTGGTTTGCCAATGTCTTCAAGGAGACGCTCACCCATGCCACCTTCCGCCTGAGCTACTCGCTTACCGGCGACCGTCCGCCCGTGACCAACTCGCTGCCGGTGTTCACCGCCACCGTGCCCTGGCGCCCCTTCACTACGATACAGGAAAAAGGCTACAGCCAGGAGCTCGGCAACAGTGACCTGACCTATGAGAAGAAGCGCGAGTTCAACTTCGGTTTAGACCTCGGGTTCCTCAACAACCGTATCAATCTCACCGCCGACTTCTACTGGCGTCGCAACAAGGACCTGATTGGCTATGTCAACAGCCCGCTCTACGGTGCGTACAACCTCGCCAATGTCGCCTCCATGAAGTCGAACGGTGTAGAGTTTTCGCTGAGCACGACAAACATCAAGACCAAGGACTTCAGCTGGGAGACGAGTTTCATCTACTCGTGGACGCACAACGAGATCACCGATCTGTATTCTCAAGCACGTATCATCGACCTGGTGCAGGGCACGGGCTACAGCATGGTGGGCTATCCGGTCAACTCCATTTTCAGCATCCCCTTTGCCGGACTGAATCATGAGGGACTGCCGATGTTCTATGACGAGGACGGCAATCTGACCATTTCGGGTATCTACCTGCAGGAGCGCGACCCCGAGAAACTGGGATTCCTGAAATACGAGGGGCCGGCCGAACCGACCACCATCGGCTCGCTGGGCAATGTGCTGCGTTACAAGAACTGGGATCTGAACATCTTTGTCACCTACAGTTTCGGCAACAAGGTGCGCCTGGAGCCGGTCTTCAGCAAGAAGTATGATGATCTGGATGCCATGCCGAAGGAATTCCGCAACCGCTGGGTACATGCCGGCGACGAGTATAAGACAACTGTTCCGGTCATCGCCAGCGCGCGCCAGAACAAGAACGATCCCGAGCTGGGCATCGCATACAACAGCTACAACTACTCCTCGGAGCGCATTGCCAAGGGCGACTTCATCCGCATGAAGGAAATCTCTCTGGGATACACTTTCCCCGGCAAGTGGGTCAGCCGTCTGGGAATCAGTAATCTCGCACTGAAGCTGCAGGCCACCAACCTCTTCCTGATCTATGCCGACAAGAAGCTCAACGGCCAGGACCCGGAGTTCTTCAACACCGGTGGCGTGGCCGCGCCTACGCCCAAGCAGTTTACGATGACATTGAGATTAGGTCTTTAACGTTAAATAACAAGGAATGAATATGAAACTCAAGAATATTATCTATACAGGTACGTTGTTGGCCGCATCCGTAGCCATGCAGACATCTTGTTCTGATTTTCTCGACACGATGCCGGACAACCGCACGGTGATGGACAAGCAGAGCAAAATATCGGGACTGCTCACCACGGCATACAACACCACTTCCTATGTGCTGATGAACGAGCTGATGTCGGACAACATGGACTACATGGGCCCACAGAACAGTCTCGGCAGCCGCGAGGGCGACCTGATGTACTTCTGGAAAGAGGACAAGGAGAACGGCAACGACTCGCCGGAAAGCATGTGGATCAACTGGTATGAGTGTGTGGCCAAGGCCAACCAGGCCCTGGAGTCGATCGATGAACTCGGCGGCGCCACCACCCAGGAGCTGAGCAACGCCAAGGGTGAGGCCCTGCTGCTACGCGCATACAACAACTTCTTGCTGACCAACGAGTTCTGCATGGCCTACAACGGCAAGACCAGCACCACCGACATGGGTGTGTACTACAGCAAGCAGGTGGAGAAGCTGCAGAACAAGCAGACCGCCCGCAGCACGGTGGCCGAGAACTATGCCAGCATGGCCGAGGATATCGAGGCCGGCATTCCGCTGATCAACGACAGCTACACTATCCCCAAGTACCACTTCAACAAAAAGGCCGCTTACGCCTTCGCATTGCGCTTCTATCTCTATTATGAGAAGTGGGAGCAGGCCAAGAAGTATGCCGACCTGCTGCTGGGCTCCAACCCTGGTGCCTCGCTGCGCAACTATGCCGAGCTTGAGGACATGCCGCTGAGCAGCTCCGAACAGGCTGTGAAGATCGGTGAGGCCTACTGCAGCGCCGAGAAGGAGTGCAACCTGCTGATACAAACCTCGGGGGGAGATGCAGGATTGGCATTGGGCCCTTGGAGATACTTCAAGCGGTACACCCACAGCAACTACCTGGCAAATACAGAGGGCGTGAACAGCGACAACGTATGGGGTGGCAGCAGCAGCGTCATCTGGCACACGTTTGACAACAATCAGGGCGAGAGTGATTATGCAGTCATCATGAAGATACCTTACGAGTTTGAGTACACCGACCAGGTGAAAGGCTACGGCTATCGCCACGCGCTCAACGTCACCTTCACGCTCGGCGAGGCACTGCTCAACCGTGCCGAGGCTGCAATCATGCTCAAGCAGTATGACGCGGCATGTGCCGACATGAACACGTGGATGCACAACTACTTCAAGACCGACTCTGTGCTCACGCCCGAGGGTGTGCAGAAATACTTCAAGAGCATTCCATATGCTTACAGTGATGCCGCGAAGCTGACACCGAGCATCAAGAAGCATCTGAGTCCAGCCTTCGACATCGACGAGGAGGGCTCTGTGCAGGAGAGCATGCTGCAGTGTGTGCTCAACCTGCGACGCATCGAGGTCATGCACCAGGGCTTGCGCTGGTTTGACATCAAGCGCTACAACATCGAGATTCCACGCCGGCAGATCGGCGCAGACGGCAAACCGTCGAAGAACCTCGACTGGCTCACGAAGAACGACCTGCGCATGGCTGTGCAGATTCCGATGAGCATCTACAGTGCCGGTGTGGCCAAGAATCCCCGTAACAACTAACTAAAGGAGGACATGAAAATGAAGAAAAGTGTTTTAGCGTTATCACTTCTGGCAACAGTCTTTGTGGGGCTGACATCATGCTCCGAGGACAAGCTCTCCGAGCAGAGTGTCATCCGGAAGTCAACGGCGGTGACGAACGAGTTTGACAAATGGCTGTATGCCAATTTCGTCTCGCCATACAATATCGAGATTCAATATCGTTATGAAGACAACGAGTCGGACATGCAGTACTATGACGTGCCGGCAGACTACGACCAGTCAGTCAAGTTGGCGCATATCATCAAGTACACCTGCGTAGAAGCCTATACGGATGCGGCGGGCATCAACTTCACACGTGCTTACTTTCCCAAGCTCTTCAGTTTCCTCGGCGAGTTTGAGTATGAGAACAACGGGACCATAAAGCTCGGTACGGCCGAGGGAGGCAAGAAGATCCGGCTTCTCGGAGTCAACCACCTTGACCAGTATATCACCAACCGCGCCGCACTCGATGAGCTCTACCTGAAGACCATCCACCATGAGTTTGTGCATATCGTCAACCAGACCAAGGATTATCCGCGTGAGTTTGAGAAGGTGACTCCCCAGAGCTATGTCAACGATTCTTGGAGCAGTGACAAATATGGGAGTGGCTACCAGAAGCGTGGCTTCGTTACAGCCTACGCCCAGAAGGAGGGCCGCGAAGACTTCGCCGAGATGGTCAGCGAGTATGTCACCAAGAGCCCGGAGCAGTGGAATGCCCTGCTGGCGGATGCCGTCGTGGTCGACAGCAAGGGCAATGTCACCGACCGGACCGGCTATGATGCCATCGTGAAGAAACTGGAGATTTGCAAGCGTTACTACAAGGATACGTTTGGAATAAACCTGGACAATGTGCGCGATGCGGTGGTCAGCCGTGAGAATAAGGTTGTAGCAGGGCACATCGATTTGACAAGTCTTAAATAATTCAAGAGCATTCCAATTATGAAAACAAAGAAAATATTTCTATACTTGACGCTTGCCTTGCCAGCACTCCTCCTGCAATCGTGTTTGAAAGACCAGGAAGATGTCTTTGACAAGCCATACTCCCAGCGCATGGAAGAATTTCTGCAGGCAGCGCAGGACACGCTGGTCAACGCGCCCAACGGATGGGTCCTGGACTATTATCCTGAACTCAACCAGAGTTATGGAGGCTTCACCTATACCATCCAGTTCGGCAAGGGAGAGGCCAAGGTGCGGTTCGAGAACAATCCCGATGATGGTGTGGTGACCTCGTTGTACAAGATGAAATCGGACGACGGCCCTGTGTTGTCGTTCGACACGTACAATGTCTTCCTGCATAAGTATGCCACGCCGTCCCAGGGCAATTACCAGGCTGAGAAGGGCGACTTCGAGTTTGTCATCGACAGCATCGGCTCGGATGTCGTGAAGGTTCATGGCAAGCGCAGTCTCAACACGCTATATCTGCACAAGCTCGCCGAACCCGCGGTCGCCTACCTGCAGAAGGTTGTTGACATGGGCGAATCGTTCATCCTCTCCGAGGCCGACCTGACCATCGGCGGAAAGCCCTACCAGTTTGTCATCACCGACCTGAGTGCCCGCCAGATAGACATCTATGAGGATGGCAAGTACATCAGTACCACGGCCTTCAACTTCACCGACAAGGGCATACGCCTCTACAAAGGCATAGAGCTCAATGGCGTGATGGTGGAGTACATCACCTATGATGATGCTCATCTGAAGATGAGTGCAGAGGGCGTGGAGACGACCAAGCTGTGGGTCGACCCAGCTGTTGTCGCACAACTGCTGGGCAACATCGGTGCAGGCAATGCAGGCAAGACGGTCACAAAGACTGTCCCGCATCTCGATCAGGTTGAGTTCAAATGCGATGCCCCATGGGTACATATCAGCAAGAACGGCGACAAGCTGACGGTGAAGGTGGATGCCAACCCCGATGCGTCTAAGGCTCGCGTGGCAATGATAACAATGGTCAACGGCGACAATAGCAGCTCGGTGAAGGTGACGCAGATGGAACTCTCTGCCATCCTGGGCAAATACACGCTCACTGTGAAGGGCTACGATACCGCCGCGAGTGGCTTCGCCATGCTTTCCAAGGAGGCAGAGCTGGCGTACGAGGGTTCCGGAGACGACAGAATGCTTTACCTGAATGTAGTAAGCGATGGCGATACTTACAAGTTCCCGGCGATTTACTTGGAAGACGAGCGCGCCGTCCTTCTCCAGTCGGGCCAGCTGCTGCTGACCTTGCAGCTCTCCTCTGGCACTTGCTATATCGGTAACAGCTATAGCTATGGAAATGGTTACGGTACAAACGCCTCAGACAGGTTCTTCGATATGCTCACTTTCGAGCCCGACGAGAACGGAAATGTGCAGACTACACTCAACGGTGACCTACTCTACACGCCCGATGGGCAGAGCTTGCAGTATACCGGTGAGGCCGTCACCGACATCTATCTCTATGCCTTCAGCGCATATCCTTTCACCAACTCGGGTATCCTCGGCTGGTGGGATAAGTGGAGCAATACCAAGATGGTCAAGCAGTCTTCTTCGCCTGCGAAGGAGTCGGGTAGTACCGTTGGGCAGGTTGGCAGTGCGGCCCGTCTGATGCGCGGCATCACCCCTGCCTATCACAGTTATTTTGACCCGACGCCTTACCGCGTAACAAAGGAGATCCCGCAGTTTAGAATCAAATAAAGCAATAGTATGATGAAAAAGATAATCTATATGGGGCTGTGCCTTGCTGCTGCAACTTCTTTCTCTGCTTGCAGCGACGACAATGCGGGCAGCAGCTATTTGAGAGAGAACACTGTTGGTGTGATCAGTTCGAACCTCTATTTCGATGCCAATGCCCAGCAGGGAGCCGTGAAGTTCACGGCACCTGCGGGTGCTGTCGCCACCGTCAGCCAGTCGTGGGCAACGGCCGAAGTGAAGGGCGATTCTGTGGTGGTCAGCGTGACCAACAACCCGGCACTGGAGAGCCGGGCAGCCGTGTTGACCATCAAGAGTGGTAGCGATTCCACCAACGTGCCAGTCCTGCAGGCAGGCGGCGTATTCACCTACAAGGGTGCCACCAGCTATGTGGTTAGCGATGCGGACACCACACTTCTGCTGCCATTCTCCAAAGTGGGTGCCGAACCCAAGCTCACTGCTGCCGGCGGCGATGCCGTGGCTTCCATTGAGGAGCGTGACTCTGCCTTTGCCGTCAGCATCAAGCCCAACGCCACCGGAGAGATGCGTGTGATGACTTTCTATCTTAAAAACCAAGGGGCGACAGACACCATAACCGTCAAGCAGGGTGAACTGAAAGACTTTCTTGACAAGACATATTATCTGGCTGGTTACGACTTGATGAAGTGGGACGAGAACACCACAGGCATGGATGATGTCTTTGTCCAGCTCGAAGGCACCGTCACCAAGAAGAATGGCAAGATTGTTTATTCTGCCCCTGCGGATGGCATCAAGCAGCTGCCGCTCACGTTTGACGCTTCAACGCTTACGTTCAGGATGGCAGGTGGCAGCCTGGTTGGGGCTGTGTTGCGCAATAACGTGACGAACTACCTACTGAACTCTATATGGGACTCAGAACTCTATGTCTTCTTCAGTGACCTGACCTATCAGTATTACATGGACTATATGAATGGTAAGATTACGGACGATGAGATGAAGAAGTTCCAGCAGACGATGCCGGTCGTCTTCGGTCTTTTCGACACGGATAAGCTGTCGATGCTGGCTCCCATGGATGTCGATGCTTCCACGGGGTACGTATATGGGGCCTTCGCTGACAGTGGTGAGAACGACTGGATGGCAGCGAGATGGAAGAATCAGGGCTATACGGGAACGACCTACAATGCCGACATGCTCTGCATTGATGCCTTTGTTCTCGGTAGCGAGTCCCTCGACTTCGAGGAACCGCTGATGCAGATTCTCAACCCGATGATCTTCCATATCCCCGCCTCATCCCAGGGAGGTGCAAAGGCTTTGCGCTCAATGTGCAAGGTGCCGGCTGCTCAGGCGAGCACACTGCGGCAGAGTGCATTGAAGAGGAACAAAGTTGCTGCCTCGCTGAGGAAGTAGGTATTCTCAGTCCACTCCATTATAAACAGGAGGTAAATGCTGATTTCCCAAGGCATTTGCCTCCTGTTTTCAGCTTTGCTGGTCTTTCCCAATATTTATTCCCTAGGCATCCGCAATGACAGCCTTGCATCCATCCTTCCTGCAAACTGCGAGAAGAGACAGAACGGCCGCTCCTTCATGGAACGGCCGTTCTGTCCTGTTATCACTTTCCTATCATGCCGCATGGGGATGTCGTGCATGTGGCATGACATCTGTCTGGCTATCTGACAATCTTCTTGCTCTTGCCTTCGGCATCCCTGATGATAAGGATTTGCCTTTGCTCCCCTTGCTGTATGTCTTTGTCCGTCTGCACTCCGGAAAGCGTGTACACCCGGAAAGGAGCAGCCTGGTCACGGACAGCCGTTGCGATACCCGTTGACGAAGACAGGGGGGAATAGTCGAAAGAGATAGTCCCGTCGTCGGCTAGTCGTATGTCCCTGACTCCAACTTGGCTGTCGGCGGCTTTTCCGTTGTAGAAGCTGAGGCTCGGCATGGAACTTCCTGTCAGGCTGTTGTTGATGTCAATGGGGTAGAGGTCGTTGTCTTGGGTGTCGTTGGTGAGTTTGTCGTCGGCTGGCACGATGGTCAGCCGGGGATGTGTCTGGTACTGGGTCGAGTTGACAGTGTTGTATTTCCATGCATTGGCGTCGTAGTCCACGTGGAGTACTAGCAAGCCGTGTCCGGGCAGCTCTTTATCCCATCTGTTAGCAGAACGATTCTCGAACAGGAAGTACTCATTGGCGTTGCTCGGGTTACTGAGCATATAGACGTTTCCGTCCTCGGATATGCCTTTCATCCCCCTGACAGAAAGGGCCTGGTCGCCGAGGGTGATGGGAGAAGTCCACTCCATGAAGCTTTTCTCATAGGCGGTATATCCTGCCGGAACCGTACCGATGCCCGTTCCGCCATATACATTCTTGATGCTTTCTGGCCCGCCATTGTAGCTGCCCGAGCACATCAGGTCAAAAGCTCCCGTGCCAACATTGCCGCCGTTGCTGGTGTCATAGAAGTCGGGCAGTCCCAGGCAGTGCGAGAATTCGTGGCAGATAGTGCCGATGCCCATATAGAACAGGCGTTCTTTGCCATTGATGTTGGCCCGTATCACCTCGTTGCTGCAGGCATAGGTGTCGACGGTGATGCCGTCGAAGCTCAGTGTCCGCAGTCCGGCATCGGCAAGCGAGAATTTGTGCGGCCATACGGTGTTTTCGTCGCCGCCGGTGGCCTCGCCCTCGCCTGCATAGACCACATAGACCTGCTCCACCTCTTTGTCGCCATTCCAATCGTAGTCGGCAAAGTTGACCTTCCCTTTGATGGCATTGCAGGCATCCGAGATCATCTGCGGTGCTTTCGTGTCATTGTCTCTGGTGGTTCTTTCGCCGTAGTATTTGTAAGGATGGTCGAGGGTGACAGGGCCGATGACATCGAAAGACAGGTCGAGCTTTCCGTTGCTCTGGTCGTAGAAGTAGTCGTGTACACTGCCTATGGCACCGCTCTTCATGTCGGTGTAGCCTTGCTGGTTGAGCATGTGGTCGTAGAGCGTGTTGATATCCGTCTCTCCGGAACCCAGCGTCAGCACATTCTCCGGGAGTGTGAATTTCTTGTCTGAGAACTGTACTAGGATGACAAGTCCTTTTTTCTTGCCTTGCCTGACAGTGACCTTGCGGGGTGCTGCTGCCATTGTCTGCTCGCGGACCTGTCCCTCCAGTCGGTTGACGCGGTCTATGGCGGCAGCGTTCAGCTCTTCATGGTCTTTGCGCAGTTCCTTGGCATGTGCCAGGATAGTCGAGGCCACCAGCCGGTCTCCGTCAATGCACGCGTAGTAATAGCTGCCGTCATGTGCCAGCACGGGGATGCCGTCTTCGGTGAGGGCATAGTTGAAGTGTTCGTCACCAACTGTTTTCACTCGTAGGAATGTACCATCTGCCTGCCTGTATGACCTCCATATCGGAAGGGCGGGGATGGCAAACGAAGATACTGCCATGACTGTGGCGGTACAAAGTGTGATAATCTTTTTCATCGTTCAGTGCTTTAAACAATGCAAAGATACAAATTTCCCCCTATTTGTTCCATGTGGGTTCGATGAATTTTGCATTGTATAGGCCATATACCCTGATGTCTGCCCGGATATGCCCCACTGCATCCCATAATGTCAATGCCGCCCTTGACGTCAATTATTGTAGGTGGCGGGACGGCGTTCGGCAGAAAATGTGTAATTTTGCATCATCCCGGCAGACGGGCGCAACGATGCCGACAGACAGCCAGGACAGCAAGGAAATGAGAGTCTACAACAAAGAAGAGGCGCGCGAGCGAATCAATGGGCTTGCCAGGGCAGGCCACGAGTTTGTCTTTATCATCAACTATGCACAGACACAGGCATACATAGAAGAGGTGTGCGACATCGACAGTAGTGAACTGCTGTTCAGCTTCCCGCACTTCAGCAATGTCCCTCCGGGCCTTCGGCCTTCGGTCCTTCCGCTTGAATGGCGGACCGTGGTGCCCGACCGTGCGGCCTACGGGAGGAGCATCCAACTCGTGAAGCGCAACATCAGGGCCGGCAACAGCTACCTGGCCAACCTGACCTGCAAGATGCCCGTGACCACCAACATAGGGCTGCGCGAGCTCTTCCTGCGCTCAGATGCCCGCTACCGCTGCTGGCTGCGCGACCGCTTCGTGTGTTTCTCGCCCGAGACCTTCGTCACCATCGACGGCGGCACCATCAGTTCGTTTCCCATGAAGGGCACCTGCGACGCCTCGTTGCCCGATGCCGAGGCCACGCTGCTGGCCAACGCCAAGGAGGCCGCCGAGCACGCCACCATCGTCGACCTTATACGCAACGACCTCAGCCTGGTGGCCGACGATGTGCGGGTGGCCCGCTACCGCTATGTCGACCGGCTGGCCACCAGTCGCGGCCCATTGCTGCAGACCAGCTCTGAGATTACCAGCGAGCTCACGCCCCATTACCGTCAGCACCTGGGCGACCTGCTCTTCAAGCTTCTGCCGGCCGGTTCGATCACCGGTGCCCCCAAGCCCATGACCATGCAGGTCATCAGCGAGGCCGAGCGCTACGACCGCGGGTTCTATACCGGCATCATGGGCTATCATGCAGCGGGCAGGGTCGACAGCGCGGTGATGATACGCTTCGTCGACCAGGAGGACGGCCGGCTCTACTACAAGGCGGGAGGCGGCATCACAGCCTACAGCAACGATGACGACGAATATCAGGAAGTAATACAAAAAGTATATGTGCCTATTCATTGAGACCATCAGGGTGGAGGAGGGCCGCATGCCGTTCCTCGACGCCCATCTCGACCGCGTGCGGCGCACCCGCCAGCAGTTCTGGGGCAGCAGCGCCGAGATCACCGCTGCCGACCTCGCACCGGTGGTGCAGCCCCACGGCGTGTGCAAGTTGCGGTTTGTGTACGATGCCACGCGCATTTTCGACCTCAGCTGCACGCCCTACGAGCGGCGTGCCGTTGGCTCGTTGCAACTCGTGGACGGCGGCGCGGTGAGCTATGCCTACAAGCAGGCCGACCGCACGGCTCTCGACCTGCTCAGGGCCCGGCGCGGCAGCTGCGACGAGGTGCTGATCGTGAAAGACGGCTTCGTCACCGACACCTCGTACACCAACGTCGCCTTCTACGACGGGCAACGCTGGGTCACGCCACACACGCCGCTGCTCGCCGGAACGCGTCGCGC
>JBHAFS010000108.1:0-50744 GCA_041856205.1 Prevotella sp. | reverse complement strand
TCAAATTGCTAGTGAACGAAGGAGTTATGCGGGCATAACGACTGAGTGAACTGGCAATTTGAGCCGAAGAGAGTCCGAAAGATGACAAAACGTAACCTATGATTTAATTACTTGGTTTCGGTGGTTATTAATAGAACCCACTTAAAACACATATAGCACATGAAAAAAATGTTGTCAATGGCTATGCTGGCCGCCTGCACATTGCTGGCACTGCCGGCCAGTGGCCAGTCGAAACTGCGTTTTGGTTTTGAGGGCGGCCTGAATGTCACCAAGGCTTCGTTGAGTACGGATGTCTTTGAGTCTTCCAACCGCGTGGGATTCTTCATTGGTCCCAAGGCAAAGTTCACTCTTCCCATCATCGGACTGGGGGTCGACGTAGCTGCGCTCTACGACCATCGTGAGTCGAAGCTCGAGTCGTCGTCGGCCGGCACCGAGACCTTCAGGCAAGAAAACGTTATCGTTCCTATCGATGTACGCTATACCCTGGGCATTGGCAGCCTCGTGGGCGTTTACTTCGCCGCTGGTCCACAGTTTGGTTTCAATGTAGGTGACGATTCCTTCAGCTGGACCGATAAGAGCAGCTACGAGCGCACCTTCCAACTGAAGAAGTCGAATTTCAGTTTTAATCTTGGCGGTGGTATCACTCTAAGTCATTTGGAAGTCACCGCACGGTACAACATACCTCTGAGCAAGACGGCCGAGGTGACATCGGTGGGCAACGTGGCCAATGGTGTGCAAGAGAAATTCAACAGCAAGTCGAACACCTGGCAGATTGGCCTGGCTTACTATTTCTAAATCGTCAGATAGGCACGCACGTCCTCTGACAGAATGATATTTATCCCAGTCATCACCTATTGATGACTGGGATTTTTTAATTGTATCTGTTTAAACACTGTCGAAATATTTCTGTTACCATTAAGTAGCCGTTCATTCATTTGCTTGCAACGTGGCTGCAATAACTCCTGCCTACCTTTGCACTACCTAATTTTAATCTCACGGAATGAAAACAATGGTAATGCAAAAAAAGTTGAAGTGTTTGATGCTGCTCTGCATGCTCGTGGTGGGTGTCGGTGGCATGTCGGCCCAGGACTACCGGGCCACGGTACGCGGCCTTGTCAAGGATGCGTCAGAAGAAACGGTGATAGGTGCGACCATCCAGGTCACCAATGAGTCTACGGGTTTCACGGCCAATGCCGTCACCGATGCCAATGGCGAGTACACGGTCAAGCAGCTGCCGCTGGGTGGCCCTTATACAGTCGCGGTAAAATATGTAGGTTTCGGCGACCAGGTGCGCAAGGGCTATACGCTGAACCAGAGTCAGGTGCTTCGCGTGGATTTCAAACTCAGGGAACAGAGCGAAATCCTCAGTGCCGTCGAGGTGGTTGCCAACTCATTGAAGAACGACATCTCTACCATTGGGGCCTCTACGGCCGTGACAGAGAACGACTTGAACAAACTACCCGTCAATGGCCGTAACTTCACTTCGCTCATCGATCTCTCACCGCTCAGCACCGGCACCAGTCTGTCTGGACAGTTGCAGTCGTCCACCAACTATACCATTGACGGCATGAGTGCCAAGGGGCCCACCTCCGGGGGTAGCACCACCAGTCGCAACAACGTGCCCTACGCCATCTCTATGGAGGCCATTCGCGAGTTCAAGGTTGTGACCAACGAATACGACGTGACCAATGGCCGCGCCGGTGGCGGCACCATTGCCACCGTGACGCGTTCGGGTACCAATACTCTCCGTGGCAGTGCCTTTGGCTTTATGCGTGCCGACTGGCTGGCCAGTCAGTACGACATCCGTGGCAACAAACGCACCAACGACTTCTCAACCTATCAGTATGGAGCCTCATTGGGTGGCCCGATTATCAAGAACCGCCTGCATTTCTTCGTGGCTTGGGACCACCAGTCACATTCCCAACCCCTATATATCGCCGACTTGCAGAATGCCACCGATGAGAAGCGTTATAATCTCTCGATGGCCACCCGCGACCGTTATCTCAACATCGCGCGAAGCAAATATGGTGTCTCGAGCCACAACCAGTTTGGGGCCTTCGACAAGACACAGGGCACCGATGCGGTGTTTGCCCGCCTCGACTGGCAGATCAATGCCACCAACCTCCTGACCTTTACCGACAACTTGGTGAACGACAACAACAAGATGGGTCTCAACGACAACAGTGCCATCAACATCTATGAAGTCTATGGTGACGTCAAGTCGCTCAACAACAGTGCCACACTCCAGCTTCGCAGTGTGATGGGGCCCAGCAGCACCAACGAACTGAAGTTCCAGCACCTGTACACCCTCGAGAAGTCGATGCCCGGTCCCGAACTTCCGGCGGCCAATATCCCTCGTGCCATCGTAGAGCGTGTGGAGTCGGACATCGATGGCAAAAAATACTACACCACCATCCAGTTGGGTGGACAGCGCTATAGTCCTGAGAACTTTTTCAACAATGTCTATCAGCTGGTAGACAACTATTATTACAGTCACAACCACATCAACTATACTTTCGGTGCCGATCTGATGTTCACCCACATGAACTCCCGTTACGGCAGCGAGGCCAACGGTCGTTTTTATTTCAACGGTCTCGACAACTTCGAGCAGATGACCCCATACCGTTATGTGCGTGAAGTATATCTTGACCCATCTCAGCGCGTCAGGCAGAACATCCTGAATGCAGGCGTCTACGGACAGATGCAGACCAAGCTGTTCAAGGGCTTTGAGCTGATGGCCGGCCTGCGTCTCGACAACGCCAGCTATTTCAACCACGGCAACTACAGTGAGCTGGTAGACAAAGAGCTGGGCCTACGCACCGACAACGGACTGAACACCCTGCATATCCAGCCACGTGTACAAGCCACCTGGGACTTCAATGACCGGCATACCGATATTCTTCGTGTGGGTGGCGGCATCTTTGCCTCAGACATCAACAACTATGCCATGATCAACAACATGGTCTTCGACGGTACCAAAGTCATGTCGCTCGACCTGACCAATACTGCCGCTAACCCCAATATCGTGCCGGTGCCCAATTTCGTCAGTTATCGACAGGATGCCTCCACGGCACCCGGTGCCGACCTGCTCACCAATCCACTGACGGCCGACAAGGCTGTGCCCACCATCAACATGAATAGTAAGGACATGAAGGTCCCCACCGTCTATAAGGCCAACGTGTCTTACACCCACTTCTTCAGCGACCGCCTGAAAGTGAGCGTGTCGGGATACATGTCGCTCGGTCGCAACAACTATATGTACATAGACCGGAACATGGTCGATGAGCCCTACTTCCGCATCGCCGCAGAAGGCAACAGAGGAGTGTATGTGCCGGCAGAGAGCATACCGGCCAGTGGCAATGCCAACTGGATGAACGGGCGCAAGAGCACCCGTGTGGGGCGTGTGCTCGAACTCGTCAGCGAGGGTAAGGTCAACCAGTTTGCCTTCACCATCGATGGCACCTGGCGCTATTACCTTGATGGCGAGCTGTCGTTCAGCTATACTTTGAATGATACCAAAGACAACACCTCCTACAATGGCAATGTGGCCAACTCGGCAACACTCTCGCAGATGGTGGTCGACAATCCCCGTGACCTGAGCAAGATGTCGTATTCCAATAACCAGTTCCGCCACAAGCTCGTGATCTATGGCACGGCACCCACCCTGTGGGGCATCAGTATCGGTGCGCGTTTCTCGGGCATTGCAGGCACTCGCTATTCGCTTGTAGTCAACGGCAATGTCAACGGCGACTTTGTGGCATCCAACGACCTGGCCTATGTCTACAATCCCAACGATGCCTCCACGCCTGACTACCTGCGTGAGGGCATCAATGCCCTGCTCGACAATCCTGATGTGGAGAAGAGCATGAAAGACTATCTCCGCCATAGCTTCGGCAAGGTCGCTGAGCGCAACGGCGGGGTCAACGGCTTCTATGGTGTCCTCGACCTGCGTCTGGCCAAACGCTTCAAGATTTATAAGACACAGGCCTTGGAGGCCTCTGTCGACATCTTCAATGTCGCCAACCTGCTGAACAAAGACTGGGGAGCCAACCATCGCATCGGCACCACCCATCTCTATACCATCAAGGGCTTCGACCAAGACAGCAAGACCTATAAGTACAGCGTCAACACCAACGCTGGCCTCTCACCCCTGAGTGGCACACCCTGGCAGATCCAGGTAGGGCTGCGGTATAGCTTCTGACTATCATGACAACAAACAATCATAAAAAATGATGAACATCAAGAAAGCATTCATGCTCGTCGTGGCCATAGCCATGACAGCAGTGGCCGGGGCACAGACCCGGGTCGTAGCCCACAGGGGTTACTGGAAGACTGAAGGGGCGGCACAGAACAGCATCACCTCCCTCAAGCGTGCTAATGACGTTGGTGTATATGGCACAGAGTTCGACGTGCAGCTCACCGCTGACAATCATATCGTGGTCAACCACGATGACAGCATACAGGGATATGTGATAGCCGCCACTCCCTATTCCAAGCTGAAAGACCTCAAGCTCTCCAATGGCGAGACCCTGTCCACACTCGAAGACTATCTCCAGGCCGGCCGGGCGTGCCCCCGACTCCAGTTGGTGCTCGAAATCAAGCCGCATCGGCTAAAGGATGATGAAGACCGGCTGGTGCGCCAGGTGGTGGCCCTGGTCAGACAATATGGAATGGAGCAACACACCGACTATATCTCGTTCAGTATGAATGTGTGCGAGCAGTTGGTCAAAGAGGTCCCCGGCGCAAGCATCTCCTATCTCAGAAGCGACGTGGCTCCACGTGAGCTCAAGGCCAAGGGCATCACCGGCATCGACTACCATTTCAAGGCGTTGCAGGCCAACCCCGCATGGGTGAAAGAGGCCCACGACCTTGGCATGACGGTCAACGTATGGACGGTCGACGACCTGGACGTAGCCCGGCAGATGCGCGACCTGAAGGTCGACTTCATCACCACCGACAGACCCGAGGAGATGCGTGCCCTGGTGGCAGAGTAAACCTGTCGACCGGTCGGCTCCAGAAAGGGGTGGGCCGGTCTTCTTCTTTTATAAGAATCTAAACAGCGTATTAACCATATTGTAATGCCCATCGCATAACTTTGCAACGAAAAGCGATTACAACACGATATGAATAACATGAGGAAAAACAGTTTATTGATGGTATGCTTGATGGCAGGTATGATGTGTTGGGTGTCTGGCATGTCGGCCAGCAACAAGGTGTCGGGGGCCAAGGGTACAAAGACCGGCGAAGCCCTCAAAGTGATGGTGGTAGGCCTCCCCGACAATGTGCGGTCTAATTATTTTCCGTTGATGATGATCTCGCAAGAGACGGGAATCCCGGCCGACAGTGTGGTCTATGTCTACAACAATGCCATAGCTGCAAACATCATCGGTGGCAACAAGAACGACGATGTTGAGTTTGTCATGCCCAAGAACAGCGGAGAGGTGAGAGAGGTCATCCGGAAAGTGTCTTTGCAGGGCGACGAGGCACTGAGCAAGTCGGCCAACCTGAGCGAAGTGGGTGAGAACGAGTATCAGCGGCTGTTGGCCGACAACGATGCCGACTATGTGTTGCTGCTCAACCAGCATTATCTGAAGTGGCAGGAGAAACCCATGCAAACGGTGTTTCATATCACCAGCTATTCGCTCTTCGACAAGGATAAGAACGAGGTGATGCATGGCAACAACAACTTCACCACCATGAGTCTGGAGGGGCAAGAGAAACTTTACAGGGATGCCCGTAAGTGTTCCAGCAAAATCTTGTCGTCGGTCTTGAAGACGCTGGACAGGTGAAACCTCGGGCAGCACTCTTCATACCTTACATGCCCATATAAAAAAGCAGATATCCTCACGGGGTATCTGCTTTTTTTTGGCTAACTTTGCACGACATGAAATACGTTGACGTCATATTGCCCCTGCCCCTCGAAGGCACCTTTACCTACTCCCTCGCCGACGAGCTGGCGCTGCGCTGCGCAGTGGGCATGCGCGTGCTTGTGCCCTTTGGCAAGAGCAAGACCTATGCTGCCGTGGTGGTGCGTGTGCACGACGAACAACCGCAGCTGGCCGACGACAAGGTGCGCGCCGTGCTGGCTGTGCTCGACGACGCTCCCGTGCTGCTGCCCCAGCAGCTGCGGCTCTGGCAATGGGTCTCCACCTATTATATGGCACCCCTGGGCGATGTATGCAAGGCCGCCTTGCCGTCGGGGCTGAAGGCCGAGACAGGTTACAGGCCCAAGACCGAGACCTACGTCCGACTGGCACCCAAGTTCCGTCAGGAGTCCGCCCTGCATGTCGCCCTCAACCTGCTGCAGAAGATGCCGCGCCAGCAGCAGACCTTCCTGGCCTACCTCCAGCTGTCGCACTGGGACACGGCCTTTGCCGAGCCGTCAGCCTCAGTCACATGGCACGAGGCCGACATCACCCGCGAGGAGCTGATGAACGTGGCCCGCTGCACCTCGGCCATCGTCCGCCAGCTCACGCAGCGTGGTTTCCTCGAGTGCTACGACCGTGAGGTGGGACGGCTCAACAACGGCGGCGAGTCGCATCCCGAATTGGTGAAGTCGCTCAGTCGGGCCCAGGCCGATGCCTACAACCAGATTCTCATGCAGTGGATGAAGAAGAATGTGGTGTTGCTTCACGGTGTCACCTCCAGCGGCAAGACCGAGGTCTACATCCACCTCATCGAGCAGACGCTGCGCGAGGGCCGCCAGGTGCTCTACCTGCTGCCCGAGATTGCGCTCACCGTGCAGATCATGGAACGGCTGCGCCGTGTCTTCGGCGACCGCCTGGGCATCTACCACTCCAAATACAGCGACGCCGAGCGTGTGGAGATCTGGAACAAGCAGCTCTCTGCCCATCCCTACGATGTCATCCTCGGTGCCCGCAGTGCCGTGTTTCTGCCCTTCCAGCGGCTCGGACTGGTCATTGTCGACGAGGAGCACGAGACGAGCTTCAAGCAGCAGGAGCCCTCGCCGCGCTACCATGCCCGCAGCGCTGCCATCGTGCTGGCGCAGATGTATGGGGCCAAGACGCTTCTCGGCACGGCCACACCCTCGATGGAGAGCTACTACAACGCCACCACCGGCGGCAAATACGGGCTCGTGCAGCTCACCACGCGCTACCAGGACATTCAGCTGCCCGAGGTCGAGGTGGTAGACATCAAGGACCTGCGCCGCCGCAAGATGATGAACGGGCCGTTCTCGCCGCCGCTGCTGCGCGCCATCCGCGAGGCACTGGCGGCCGACAAGCAGGTGATACTCTTCCAGAATCGGCGCGGCTTTGCACCGATGGTAGAGTGCAAGGTATGCGGTTGGGTGCCGCGCTGCAAAAACTGCGACGTGTCGCTCACCCTGCACAAGCGGCTCAACCTGCTGACCTGCCACTACTGTGGCTTCACCACCAGCGTACCGACGGCCTGCCCCAACTGTGGCAACCCCGACCTCACGGGGCGCGGCTATGGCACCGAGAAGATCGAGGACCAGATCAGCGAGATTTTTCCGGAGGCACGCGTGGCACGCATGGATCTCGACACCACCCGCACGCGCAATGCCTACGAGCGGCTCATCGGCGACTTCGGGCGCGGCAAGACCAACCTGCTCATCGGCACGCAGATGATCAGCAAGGGCCTCGATTTCGACCGTGTGGCCCTGGTGGGCATCCTCGATGCCGACTCCATGCTCAACTATCCCGACTTTCGTGCCTACGAGCATGCCTTCATGATGATGAGTCAGGTGAGCGGTCGCGCCGGCCGCAAGGGCAGTCGCGGGCGGGTCATCCTGCAGACCAAGACCCCCGGCCTGCCGGTCATCCATCAGGTGGTGTCCAACGACTATGAGGGCTTCTACCGCGAGCTGCTGGCCGAGCGCGAGCTGTTCCGTTATCCGCCGTTCCATCATCTGGTGTATGTCTACCTCAAGCACAAGCAGGAGGGACTGGCCGAGGCGGCGGCACAAGAGATGGGCGGCTTGCTGCGCCAGTATTTCGGCGAGCGTGTGCTAGGGCCCGACAAGCCGGCCGTGGCGCGGGTCAAGACCATGTGCATCCGCAAGATCATGGTCAAGCTCGAGAATGGCATCGACCTTCGCCTGGTGCGCGAACACCTGCGACGTGCCCAGCAACAACTCTTGTCGCAGCCCATCTACAAGTCGCTCATGGTCTATTACGACGTGGATCCGTTGTAGTGGTTTGTTGGTGGGCTAGTGGGTTGGTTTGTCGGTGGGATGGTTAACATACGTTTTGTATTTTTTCTTTTTTTTGATTATTCCGGACGGAATAATCAAAAAAAGGATTTACCTTTGCATTGCAACATCTGACGGTTGTAATGATACTATTGTGTTGATGAAGAAACAAGTAATCACCAAGGAATAAAGAGTAAAAAACAAGTTTAATTATCAACTATTAAATAAGAAACGGACATGAATCATTTTATCAAAGGAATACTCTTGTTTGGCGTGTTCCTACTTGCCACGTCGGCTTATGCGGCGGATAGCGAGGGTCAGTTTGAGGCCTCCTTTGGGTCTTGTCATTTTGCCTGCAAAATTCGGAATGCGACGACCCGTACCGTGGAGATAGGACTGAAGGCCGACGAGACCTACGTCGGAGAGCTGATTATCCCTCAGACTGTTACTGACCCGGATACGGGCATCAGTTATACGGTTGACTATCTGAAACAATACGGCTTTAAGGGACAGACTCAGATCACGCGTGTTGAGGTGCCCGAGACCGTTGTGGATTTGGGGCATAATGTGTTCGAAGGCTGTACGGCGTTGCAGTCGGTTGTGTTTGGTCACCATGTGGCTAACCTGTGGAAATACACCTTCACGGGCTGCACGTCGCTTACGACGATGGTGTTCGGAAAGAGCGACAAGTATTTTGAGAAAGAGACCTTTGCCGATGTCAACGTTGTCGAGGCCGTCTATCTCACCGATAGCGAGCCCAAAGACGTGGCTGGCGAAGAGCCATTTGCCATGGTTGGCCAGACCGCCACGCTCTATGTGCCATACGGTACACGTGAAGCCTACAAGACGAAGCTGGGTTGGCGACAGTTTGTCAACATCAAGGAGTTTATCCTGCTTGATGAAGACGAGACGCTCACGCTGAATACTGCGGTCGATGGGCTGCGTGTGGTGTTCCAGCGCACGATGAAGGCTGGGCAGTGGAATTCCTATTGTGCACCCTTGTCGCTCAGTGCGGCCGAGATTGCCGAGGTGTTTGGTGACGGCACCGTGGTGCTGGCTTTCTCGCCTGAGACCACGGAGGAGACACTGAAGTTCTACACCACCACCGCGATAGAGGCCAATGTGCCCTACATGGTGAAACCTGCAAAGAGCTGGACGACTTATGTCTTCGACACCCATGACGTGGCCCGGCCTGCTGCCGGTACCGTCGTGAGCCCGGCCTATAGCTTCAGCGGTGTCTTCGATAACGGCTATGTGCCCCAGAACGCTTATTTCTTGAGCGGCAACACATATTACAAGGCTACCAAGGCCAATACCAACCGGCTGAAGGGCTATCGCACCTACCTGAGTGCAGTCTCTGCCTCTCCGGCGAAGTCGTTGTTTTTCGTGATTGACAACCTGCCCACAGGCATCGTCGCTATAGCGGAGGATATTCATGATGCTGCCCCTGCTGATGTCTACGGACTGGATGGCAGGCTGTTGCGCAGGAAGTGCTGTTCGCTTGAAGGACTGCCCAAAGGTGTGTATGTTGTGAATGGAAAGAAACGGATTGTAAGATAAGAATGTACGATGGATAAAATGACTTATTGCAGTCCGGTGACCGAGGTCATCGCGACAGATCTTGTTGACAGCTTGCTGGAATGGTCCAACCAGACGATTAACGGAAACCCAACTGGTGACTTCAATTATGGAGGTGAAGCCAGTGATGACATGGAAGCCGATGCCAAGAAGGCACAATGGCTGGATAATTGGGATAAAATGGGCAGTTGGGACGATTAATTTGTAGTGGCAGGCTAAAAAGACGAAGCAAAGCAGCCAGCGCATCTCTTTCAAGTCTGGTAGAGGATACGTCCGGACTTGCCCGGCAGTCTGTCAGGCCGGTTTACCGCTGTACACCTCCCAACCGGACTTTTTTAAGAACAACGGATGAAGCCCCTCCCCAGCCCTCCCCGAGGGGAGGGGAGGCTCGCGCGATGGAGAGCTCGTAGAGACTAGTGGTGTGGGTGTGCAGGTTCCGTGTAATCAGTTGCCGCGACGCGGCATCCGTTTCATCAAAATGTGCCGGATGGTGTTCTGTGAAATCCGTGAAATCCGTGTTAAAAAAAAGACTGAGGTGGCCCCTCCCCGGCCCTCCCCAGGGGGAGGGAGAGGCTGGCGCGGTGGAAAGGCGTAATAACACTCTTAATGTTTTAATCTTTTAATCTTAGCCTGGGGGTGACTTGCCTACCCCGTAGGAGTTCAACACTTGAAGCCTAAAAGACAACCCAACGGCCCACCAACAAACTAACAAACTATCACACCACCCCACCAACACCCCCCGCATCTACCTGTCAACAGGCTGATGCGGGGGGGGCGTCGTTTATACCACTGCCGATGTGCAGCGGTTACGAGCGAGAGATATATAGTGGTTAAAAGTCGATGTCGAGACCTACGCCCAGCGCTTTGTTGGTGCGGGTAAACTGGTCTGTATTCTGCACCTTCACGTTCTGAATGGTGGCGGTATAGGTCTTGTCTTTCTTGCTATAGTCGGTGAAGAAGTAAGCCACGTTCACACTCATCTTCTTGGCCACCTTGAACTTGGCGCCGAATCCAAAGCTATAGCTGCTGGTCACGAAGCTCATGTCGTTGAGGAACGCGCCGTCGCCGAGCTTGTAGCTGGTGATCTGTCCGCCAGCGCTCAGGGTGATATCCTTGGTGATGTCTACCTCGGTACCGAAGAGATACTCCTGTGTGTTGCCGTCGAGGAGCTTCTGCTTGTCGTTGGCCATCTTGGCGTTCTTGTCGAAGTAATAGTGCCAGCTGGCCATCACACGCCAGTTTTTCAGCACATCATACTCGCCACCCATGGCGAACAGGCCTGGCAGGTCGTTGGGGGTGTTCACACCGTCTTGGAAGAGCCCGGTGTCGTCGCGCTTGGTGTGGTTCTCCACATTGAAGTGGGTGGTGAACTCCAGGCGGGTACCAAAGTTCCAACGGTCACCCTTGTAGTCGAAGCCAATGATTGGGGTGATGCCCCATCCCTCCTGCGTGCAGTCGAGGTATTTGTCGGCAAACTGCTGCTTGGTCTGGTTCAGTTTGTCGGCACCGGCTTGATACTGGGCTGCGGCAGCCTCATATTGGGCCTGTGCTGTCGGGTTCGACGCCATCTCGCCGGCCCTCATCTTGTAGAAGAAAGCCATCTGGGCGTAGGTGTTGGCCTGTGCATCGAAGTAATAGTAGAGGTTCTCGCTCGTGCCGTTGATGGTGGCCGAGATGTTGGTGATATTGCCCTCGTACTTGTTCCAGATGTAGTTGAAGCGGGCACCGCCATAGACGGCCACGCGCTTATTGAACTTATAGGTGGCACCAAACTGCATGCCGAAGGTGTACTGCTGCCCGTTGACATAGCTTTTCACGCCGTAGCCCGTAGCAGTGATGCCCTGGCTGTAGAGCAGTGCGGGAACCATCGACACGGCACGCTCGAACGAGCCGAGACCTTCGTTGAAGGTTGCCTTGCCGCCTCCGCCGGTGAGTCCGAAGCCAAGCTGGAAGCCCCAGCGGTCGTAGTTGAGTGCTGCCTGGAACGAGGGGAGGATGGGCACCGATGCCCGGCCCTTAAACTGCTTGATGCCATTCTCGTCGCCACCATTGAGCTTGAAGGGCTGGTAGAAAGGCGTGCCTTGCAACGAGGGTACGCTCATGCCACTCTCTATGGTACGCGTCTGGTAGATGTTCTGGACATTGAGCGACAGGTGGAATCCCTTGTTCAGAAAGGCCACACCGGCAGGGTTGGAGTAGACACCATCGATGCCGATGACACCGTCGCGCGCAAAGTTGCGATTGAATGCGATGCTTTGATTGGTGTTCGTAAGCAGTCCGCCTGCAAATGTAGGCTGCAGGGCGGTCATGGCCAATGCCATGAAAGTAAATTTTAGCTTATTCATCTTAATAACCTTGAAAAACATTGGCTGCAAAGGTAACAAAGGTGTTCTATATTTCGGATATTATAGGAGTCTATTTAGTATATGTTAACATAAAACGTCCTTTTTTTCGGCACATGTCCGCCCAAATGCGCGAATTTTGTCATTTTTGGCCGTATGTCGATTCGCTTCGGCGGCGCGGAAGACTCCGAGGCGGCCGTCGCAAGTTGCGTCACGGCACATCCATTCCGTCATCTGGTCTGCTTGTCTTCCAGACAGCTGCCTTCTCGTATCCCTATGACATCCTTGCCGTGTCGCCCTGATGGTCATCTGGTAGGATGAGACGATACTGCGCATCGTGTGCTTCTGTCCGAAGCATGTTCTGCTTCGAGTCGAATCACAGTCTGCTTCGAGTCGAATCACAGCCTGCTTCGAGTCGAACCACAGTCTGCTTCGAGTCGAACCATCGTATGCTTCTGTTTGAAGTGTGCTGGTCTGATGACTTTTACATGGTACAATTTGTGTCTTTTTGCTCGGTCTACCCTGTCTTTTGGTGTGCTCCATATTCTGATGCACCGGTGGGTGGCAGTTAGGTTGAAAACATAAATTAGTACAATTTAACTATATGCTTGTATTATAATTTACTGGCTACCGTCAGCGTAAGTTCTACAACTACGATCCTGCCATGCATCTGGGACAGGCATTCTCTGATGTCAGTGGACAAATTCTGGTGCGTGTTGAGGAAGCCATGCTCAACTATATCGAGGCAAGTTACGAGAAAAACCATCAGCTCGACGCCACTGCCCAAGGCTATTGGAAAGCCCTACGCGAGCGTGCCGGCATCACAGCGTCTATCGAGACTACGATAGCTGCTACCAATATGGCCTACGAAGCCGACGTGAATCGGGCCTCTTACGATTGGGGAGCATTCTCCGCCGGCAAACCTATAGATGCTACGCTCTATTCCATTCGCCGTGAAAGACGCTGTGAACTGTCGGGCGAAGGTTTCCGTATGGACGACCTGGTACGTTGGGCATCTATGGATCAGGTGAAGAACTATCAGGTTGAGGGTGTGAACTTCTGGGATGAGTTATATCTCTCACCGCTCTTCAAGGATAAGGATGGCAACAGTACGATTGTAGCCGACGGTGGTGATAAGTCGACAGTTTCGTCAAAGGAACTCTCGAAATACCTGCGTCCTTACCAACGCAACAGCAAGTACAACTTATATAACGGTTACACATTCTATCAGGCACACTATCTCTCTCCATTCTCGGTACAGGAGATGATGCTTTGTTCGCCCGACGGAACGGCAGAGAACAGCTATCTTTATCAGAATCTCTACTGGCCCACAACGGCAAACGGGCAAGCCGAAAAGTAAGGACAGATAATCCACGGTCTCACCGCGCACGTGGCGAGCCGGGTATCACGCAAGGGATGCCATCGCGTGCTCTTCAGGGAGCCGTGATGGCATCTTTCGCGTATATGCCGAGGAAGAGATGCGGGTTTCGCAATATCATAGGACGCTCTTTTGAGACTCATGCCATGAATAGTTCGTGAGCGTAAATTAGACAAATTATTTTGGAATTTCACGTTATTTACAACTAAATTCTTGTCATAGTCCGTTTTTTTTAAGAACTTTGCCAATTCAAGCCATAGCCTCTTGTGGGCGATAGGCCACGACACGAAATGACGAACTGGTAACATTCTTCAGTCTAACCTATATATATTATAATAATGAGAAAAGCGAAACTCCTACTTTTGGCCGGCCTTCTGCTGGCCTGTGGCAGCCTCATGGCAGCCAAGCAGACCAAGCACACCTTTACGATTACCAATGGCAATTTTCTGTATGATGGAAAGCCTATGCAGATTCACTCCGGTGAGTTGCATTATGCACGTGTTCCGGCCCCTTACTGGCGTCATCGCCTGCAGATGATGAAGGCTATGGGACTCAACACCGTCACAAGCTATGTGTTCTGGAACTATCATGAGACCAGCCCCGGGCAGTGGGACTGGAAGACTGGCAACCGCAACCTGCGCGAATTCATCCAGACGGCAGGTGAGGAAGGTATGCTGGTGATACTCCGCCCTGGACCCTACTGCTGTGCCGAATGGGAATTTGGCGGCTATCCGTGGTGGTTGCCCAAGACGCCAGGACTGGTGATCCGCACCGACAACAAACCCTTCCTCGACTCCTGCCGGGTGTATATCAACCAGTTGGCCGCGCAGGTGCGCGACCTGCAGATCACTAAGGGCGGTCCGGTGGTGATGGTACAGGCCGAGAACGAGTTTGGCTCGTACGTGGCACAGCGCAAGGACATTCCGCTGGAGGTACACAAGAAGTATGCTGCACAGATTCTCCAGCAGTTGCTCGATGCCGGTTTCGATGTGCCGATGTTCACCTCCGACGGCAGCTGGCTCTTCAAGGGCGGCACCATCGCGGGTGCCCTGCCCACGGCCAATGGTGAGGACAACGTAGAGAAGCTCAAGCAGGTGGTCAACGAATACCACGGCGGCATGGGACCCTATATGGTCGCCGAGTTTTATCCCGGTTGGCTGAGCCACTGGGCCGAGCCGTTCCCCAAGGTCTCTACAGAGAGCGTGGTGAAGCAGACCAAGAAGTATCTTGACAATGGCGTGAGCTTCAATTATTATATGGTGCATGGTGGCACCAACTTCGGGTTCACCTCTGGTGCCAACTATAGCAATGCTACCAACATACAGCCCGACATGACGAGCTACGACTATGATGCTCCGATCAGCGAAGCCGGATGGGCCACCGAGAAATACAATGCCATCCGCGACCTGATGGTCAAGACCGTGAACTACAAGGTTCCGGCTGTCCCGGCCCGTATTCCGGTGATTGACATTCCGCAGATTAAGCTCGATAAGACCGTTGACGTGATGTCGATGGTCGAGGGCATGAAGGCCGTGGAGAACGACACACCGCTGACCTTCGAGGAACTCAACCAGGGCTATGGCTACGTGCTCTATCGTCGCCATTTCAACCAGCCCATCGGAGGCGTGCTCAAAGTGAGTGGTCTGGCCGACTATGCTGTTGTCTATGTCAATGGCGAGAAGGTGGGCGAGCTCAACAAAGTGTTCGACCGCGACAGCCTTGAGGTCAATGTTCCTTTCAATGGCGTGCTCGACATCCTGGTCGAGAACATGGGCCGCATCAACTATGGTGCCCGCATTGTAGAGAGTGCTAAGGGAATCACCAAGCCCGTTACCATCGAAGGCAACGAGCTCACGGGGAGATGGCAGATGTATAAGTTGCCCATGGACAAAATGCCTGACATGAGCAGGCTGACCGCCGGCTACAAGGCCGGCATGCCGGTGCTTTACGGCGGCACCTTCAACCTCGACAAAGTGGGCGACACCTTCCTCGACATGGAGAAATGGGGCAAGGGCATCGTCTTTGTGAATGGCACCAACCTGGGCCGTTACTGGAAGGTGGGTCCCCAGCAGACGCTCTACCTGCCCGGATGTTTCCTCAAGAAGGGACTGAACGAGGTGGTGGTCTTCGAGCAGTTGAACGACGACAAAAAGGACGGGCTCGTGGGCGTGACCACTCCCATCCTCGATAAACTCGTGAAATAATGAGACGCTATTTTATTGCTATTTCCATGCTGCTGGTATCTGTGCTACAGGTATCAGCAGCTGTTTTGGCGGGCAATGAAGCCGTCAAAGACGTGCGGTTGCTCAATCCGACGACCGTCGAGATTCTTTATCAGAACGGCCAGGCCATAACCGTCGACTTCTATGGCGAACAGATCTTCCGGCTGTTCCAGGACAACAAGGGTGGCATCATTCGCGACCCGCAGGCCACGCCGCCTGCACGCATCCTGGTGGACAGTCCCCGCAAGCCCGTTGGCAAGCTCATCCTGGGCAGCAACGACCGCCTGTTCTCGGTGGCTACGGCAGCCGTGCGCATCGACATCAATCGCAGCAATGGCCTTCTCTGTGTCACCGACCTGCGGAGTGGCAAAACCGTTCTGGCTCAGAACGCTCCCATCGACTTCAAGCGCAGCCGCTACACGGTCACCTTCAAGGAACAGCCCGATGAGTTTTTCTATGGCGGGGGCGTGCAGAACGGCCGCTTCTCGCACAAGGGCAAGAAGATCGAGATTATCAACACCAACAGCTGGACTGACGGCGGCGTGGCCTCACCGGCCCCGTATTATTGGTCTACGGGTGGCTATGCCCTCATGCCCTACACCTTTGCCCCCGGTGCCTACGACTTTGGCGCAGCCAGCAAGGGCGTGGTAGAGCTCTCGCACGAGGCTACCTATTTCGACCTCTTTGTGATGGTAGACGACACGCCGGTGGAGTTGCTCAACGACTATTACCAGCTCACGGGCCATCCTGTGCTGCTGCCCAAGTTTGCCTTCTACGAAGGCCACCTCAATGCCTACAACCGCGACTACTGGAAGGAGGCCGATCAGCCCAAGAATGGCATTGCCTTTGAAGATGGCAAGTACTACACCGAGAGTCAGAAAGACAATGGCGGCATCAAGGAGAGCCTTAATGGCGAGAACAGCAACTACCAGTTCTCAGCCCGCGCCGTGGTAGACCGTTACCTCAAGAACGACATGCCGTTGGGCTGGGTGCTGCCCAACGACGGTTATGGAGCCGGCTATGGCCAGACCTCTACCCTCGACGGCAACATCGCCAACCTGAAGAGCTTCGGCGATTATGCCCGCCAGCAAGGTGTGGAAATCGGACTGTGGACCCAGTCGAACCTCCATCCCATCGACAGCATCAGTGCCCTGCTGCAGCGCGACATCGTCAAGGAGGTGCGCGATGCCGGCGTGCGCGTGCTCAAGACCGACGTGGCATGGGTGGGTGACGGCTATTCATTCGGCCTCAATGGCATCGCCGACGTGGCACATATCATGCCCTACTATGGCAACAATGCCCGACCCTTCATCATCACCCTCGACGGATGGGCCGGTACCCAGCGCTATGCAGGCGTGTGGAGCGGCGACCAGACAGGTGGCAAGTGGGAGTATATCCGTTTCCATATTCCCACCTACATCGGTTCGGGACTATCGGGTATGGGTAACATCACCTCAGACATGGACGGTATCTTCGGCGGAAAGAATCAGGAGGTCAATATCCGCGATTTCCAGTGGAAGACCTTCACGCCCATGCAGCTCAATATGGACGGCTGGGGCTACAACCCCAAGTACCCGCAGGCCTTGGGCGAACCGGCCACTTCCATCAACCGCAACTACCTCAAACTGAAGTCGATGCTGCTGCCCTATACCTATTCGATAGCCCATGAGGCCATTGACGGCAAGCCCCTCATGCGTGCCATGTTCCTCGACTATCCGTCTGCTTACACCCACGGTCCTGCTACCCAGTATCAGTATATGTACGGACCGAGCTTCCTTGTGGCTCCCATCTATCAGGATACCCGCATGGACAGCAACGGCGACGACATCCGCAACGGCATCTATCTGCCCGAAGGCAGCTGGATCGACTATTTCACAGGCAAGGCTTATGATGGTGGCCGGCTCATCAACAACTTTGACGCGCCCCTCTGGAAGTTGCCGCTCTTTGTGAAGCCGGGTGCCATCATCCCGATGGTGAATGCCAATAACAATCCCTCACAGATCGACCGCAGCACACGCATCTACGAAGTCTATCCCTATGGCAGCAACGCCTTCACCGAATACGACGACGACGGCACCACCGATGCTTATCTGGGTGGGGCCTCGGCCACAACACTGATCGAGGAGTCGCTCGACGCCAAGGGGCGGCTGGATGTCACCATTCATGCCACTCAAGGTCGTTACGACGGCATGGTGAAAGACAAGGCCACCCGCCTGGTCATCAATGTGAGCGAGCGACCCAAGAAGGTTCGTGGCAGCTATGGACCCAAGCGCACAAAGTTGACCCTGCGCGAGACTACCTCTCTGGCAGACTTCGAGAAGTCGGACAACGTGTGGTTCTATGACCAGGCGCCACAGCTCAACCGCTTCTCCACGCCGGGCACTGAGGCTGCCGGCACCTCTGTGACCAAGAATCCGCAGATAATTGTAAAAGTGCAGAAACTTGATGTGACAGCCAACGACCTGACGGTGCGTGTAGAGGGTTGCCGACTCGATCTCACCGACAAGCTCCGCACGAAGACCGGAGCCCTGCAGGCTCCTGCCGGTGTTCGTGTGGCAGATGCCAATATCAAGCCTTACTCGCTCATGCCCAGCTGGCAGCCGGTGCCCAATGCCGACTACTATGAGGTGGAATACGACGGTATGAACTATTCCACCGTTCGAGACACCTGTCTGCTCTTCACCGACCTCACTCCTCAGACCGACTATCAGTTCAAGGTGCGTGCCGTCAACAAGAGTGGCGCATCGCCTTGGACAGACCTGAGTATCACCACACGCTCCAACCCGTTGGAATGGGCCATCAGCGGACTCACGGGCAAGGCCAGTGCCGAGAACTCGTCGGATCACGAGACATCGCGTCTCTTCGACTTCTCCGACAAGGGCGACATCTGGTTCGCAGAGATGGACAAGAGCGGCAAGCCCTTCGAGTTGGTGATCGACCTGCACTGTGTGGCTCAGCTCGACAAGTTGCAGTATATCCCACGTGAGGGCGGCAGTGCCGGCACCTTCCTGAAGGGTAACATTGCAGTGAGCACGGATGGCCGCACTTGGAGCACACCTGTTGATTTCGACTGGGCCGCCACCGAGGCTGCCAAGGACTTCAAGTTCGACGGTCAGCCTACCGTGCGCTACATCCGTCTGGTGGTGACCGATGCCGTTCGTAAATACCTCTCGGGTCGTGAGATCTATGTCTTCAAGGTTCCAGGCAGCAAGGTGCAGATACCGGGCGATGTCAACCAAGACAGCAAGATCGACAATGCCGACCTCACCTCTTATATAAATTATACCGGGTTGCGTCGTGGCGACTCCGATTTCGACGGCTACATCAGCAAGGGCGATGTCAATGGCAACGGGCTCATCGACGCGGCCGACATCTCTGAGGTGGCTACCCTTCTCGACGGCGGCGTATCGCCCGACTACCTGCAGCCCGGCGGCAAGCTGAGCTTCACCACCGACAAGTCGACGTATGAGGCAGGCGACGACGTGGTGCTTACCGTCAAGGGTACTAACCTGCAGGGCGTGAACGCCCTCAACGTAGTGCTGCCGTATAACGAGCGCGACCTGCAGTTTGTCAAGATTGAGCCGGTGGCCGTGAAGGGTATGCAGAACATGACCAACGACCGTCTGCACAAGAACGGCGAAAAGGTGCTTTACCCCACCTTCGTCAACGTTGGCGACCAGGCCACCCTGCAAGGCAATGCCGACCTCTTTGTGGTTCATTTCAAGGCCCTGCGCCGCACCAAGGTCAACTTCGGTCAACCCAAGGGTATGCTGGTATCTAAGTCGATCGACGTACTGAACTTCTAATCACTTGGCGGTCCCCTCTTTGGGCCATGCCAATCCACCTTATCGCTTAGCCCCCCGAACGTCGCCCATGACATTCGGGGGGCTTTTTGGTGTGGCAGCACTTGTGTCAGGTCGCCCTCTCGCCAAATGGTTGGCGCCGAGCCGGGTCATGCCGGGTATATTCGAACTCGGTAGGCGTTCAACTTCCGATTTGCCACGCTCTGCCTTAGGCGGTGTCATGCCCAAATCATGTCCTCGTGTAATCCCCAATCGGTCATTAGCGTACTTGCCCGATTTGGGATAATCTGCCCTACGCTTGAAGGGAACGCCCAGAACGCCCCTATGCTTTGCCATTCGCGATGCTATGGTAAGGTGTCGCGCGATTGATGGCCGAATGGTTTTATATAGAATTATCGGATGGTTCTGGTAGAAACATTCGTCGAAGGCATGGCGCAGGCACAATAACAACGTCGTTATGCCACGCTCTAACGGCACTTGACGACGGTGTTATGGGGACGTGACACCTCGTAATATCTCTGGCCTTATGGTCAATGTAGTGCCCCTCTGTCATAAGTTGGCAAGGAAATGGGTATCAAAAGCTGTTAATGAAGCATAACAAATAATTAAAAATATTCTCAAATTTATGTTTGTGTTTGAAGTTATCTTATTATATTTGCACCATCAAGCTAACTCAGAATAATACTATTAACTTTTATTTATAAACTTATTGAACTGCTATGAAAGGAAAAAACATTCGGCGGATTCGTCCGCAGTTGTCGACCGGATGCATGGCGATGACCTTTGCCGTAGGCTTCCTGACCTTTACTCCTGTTACCTCATTAGCCAGTGGTGGAGTCAATGCAATTACAAGTATTGATCAGCAACAGCGTATCAGTGGTACCGTAAAAGATGCTTCGGGTGACCCTATTATCGGCGCCTCTGTGGTGGCCAAGGGTGTCACGGCCAATGCCGTGACTGATCTCGATGGCCGATACACCATCTCTGTTGCGCCGGGCACGGTGCTGGAGATCAGTTACGTTGGTTTCAAGTCGCAGACCGTCACCGTGAGAAATGGTGTGGGCACGTATGATGTGACCTTGATGGAAGACAACCAGTCGCTCAGCGAAGTGGTAGTGGTGGGTTATGGTACCCAGAAGAAGGCCAACCTCTCAGGTTCGGTGGCTCAGATTGACGGTGCCACCTTAGAGAATCGCCCCATTTCTAATGTGTCTTCGGGTTTACAGGGACTGATGCCGGGTATCACCGTGACCGCTTCCGATGGCGCGCCGGGCATGGACGGCGGTACCATCATGGTGCGTGGTGTGGGTACGCTGAACACCGCAACGCCCTATATCCTGATTGATGGTGTGGAGGCCGGTAACCTGAACTCTCTTGATCCCGAAGACATAGCCAGCATCTCTGTGCTGAAAGACGCCTCTTCGGCTGCCATCTATGGCTCTAAAGCCTCAAACGGCGTTATCCTCGTTACCACCAAGCGTGGTCAGAATGGAGCACCCAAGGTAAGCTATTCGGGCTACTTCGGTATACAGAATGCCACGGCACTGATGGAGCGGATGAACTCGGCCGACGCTGCCTATTATTACAACCAAGCCCTGGCGCGGAGCGGCAAGGCCGCACGATTCAGTGATGAGGCCATCCAGAAGTTCCGCGATGGCTCTGACCCGGTGAACTATCCCAACACCGACTGGTACGACCTGGCCTATAAGACTGCTTTCCAGAATCGGCATAACGTGAGCGTCAACGGTGGCAACGAGTTTGTGAAGTATCTTGCATCGGCCGGATACCTGAAGCAAACCAGTATATTGCCCAATGCAGGGCGTGAGCAATTTAATGCCCGCACCAACCTCGACATGGTTCTCTCGAAGCGCTTGACGGCACACCTGAACCTCTCGTACATACAGAACAACTACAAGGATGCAAGCAGCGCCTACTACGGTGGCAGCAGCGACCAGGTAATACGCTTGCTGAACCGTATCGCGCCGTGGATACCCAACAAGAACGAGGATGGCAGCTATGGTACCGTTTCTGATGGAAACCCCATTGCATGGCTCGACTCGGGCATGTCGGTAAAGCGTAATAACCGCAACTTCACGGGTATGATAGGTCTCGACTACCAAATCATCAACGACCTGAAACTGACCGTGCAGGGTGCCTATATCGACAATTCGCAGCGTTACAACTACTTCCAGAAGTTTATCCAGTACAACCCCAACAAGGCTTCTGAGCCCAACTTCTTGGACGTGAGACATTACGACTGGCATCGCACCAACTTCGACGCTTTCCTGAATTACGACAAGACAGTGGCCGAGCATAACTTCAAGGTGATGGCCGGTTGGCACACTGAGCGTTATAAATATTTGGAAGATTATCTTTACCGCAAAGGCTTCCCCAACAATGAGCTGACCGACATGAATGCCGGAGATGCCTCGACGCAGAAGAACAACGGATATACCCGTGAGCTGACGATGGTGTCTTATTTCGGACGTTTCAACTACGATTATGCCGGCCGTTACCTCTTCGAGGCCAACTTCCGTGCCGATGCCTCTTCGCGTTTTGCCGAAGGTCACCGCTGGGGGTACTTCCCATCGTTCTCGGCCGCGTGGCGTGTCTCTGAAGAACCTTTTATGGCTGACACCAAGAGCTGGCTCGACAACCTGAAGTTGCGCGCCTCGTGGGGGCAGCTGGGTAACCAGGACGCCCTGAACGACTACTATCCCTGGATGAACACCTACAACCTGGGTGCGACTTATCCGTTTGACGGAACGCTCATGCCGGGCTACTACCAGAGCAACTACCATCTGGAGACCATCTCATGGGAGAAGTCTACCACCTGGGGTATCGGTCTCGACTTTGGGCTCTTCGGCGGTCTGACGGGGTCTATCGACTACTATAACCGCAAGACCACAGGCATCATCATGGACGTGGCCGCTCCTGCCGAGTTTGCCCTTGGCGCCTATAAAGACAACATCGGCGCCATGCGCAACCAAGGTGTCGAAGTCTCGTTGGCTTATGCCAAGCAGCTGAACAAAGACTGGGGCATCAATGTAGGAGCAAACTTTGCCTACAACAAGAACAAGATCTTAGACCTGGGCGAAGGTACCGAGTACATTAACAGCGGCAACCGCCGCAATGCCGTAGGTCACCAGTACAATAATTTTTACATGTACAAGGCCACGGGCAAATTCTTCAATTCGCAGGAAGAAGCCGATGAGTTTACGGCGAAGTATGGTAATCCGTTCGGCCGTAAGTTCATGGCTGGCGATATTATCTACGAAGACACCAACCACGACGGCAAGCTGAACTCTGATGACCGTATCTATACCGACAATACTGATATGCCTGCCATCACCTACAGCCTTAACTTGGGTGCCAACTGGAAGAACTTCGACCTCTCGATGGTATGGCAGGGCGTGGCCAAGGTGTCGCACATCTTCGACCGTGAGGTGCTCGGCGAGTTTACTGGTGATTCCAGTCACCCGTCGACCATGTGGAAGGACTCTTGGACAGAGGATAACCACAATGCCAAGATGCCGCGCGTGTTTGAGACCGGAACCAGCTCGAGCGACGTGACCCGCGTGCTTTCCACCTTCTGGCTGTGGAACACTGCCTACTTGCGCCTGAAGACCCTGCAGCTGGGATACACCCTCCCGAAGAGCGTGCTCAACAGTCTGGGCCTGACCAAGGTGCGTGTGTACTACGCCGGTGAGAACCTGCTCACCTTTGACCACCTGCCATTCAGCACCGATCCCGAGGTGACCAGCGACCGTGGCTCATCGTTCCCATTGCTGCGCTCGCATGCCATCGGTGTAAACATCACATTCTAACCGTAAATATCAGCTAAAATTATGAAAACGATAAAAGCATATATGATAGCAGGTGTGGCCGCGCTGGCGCTCTCGTCCTGCAATGATTTCCTGACCACGGTGCCCAGCGACTCGATGTCGCCTGCCACCACATGGAAGACGGCCGACGATGCAAGCAAGTTTGTAGTGGGTGTCTATGACGGTTGGGAAGATGGTTCGGCATTGTTGTACTGGGATGCCGGTTCCGACTTTGCTTTCAACAATTTCCCTTGGGAGGGATTCACCAATATAGGCAATGGTTCGCTCACGCCGTCGGACCCGGGATGGTCGTTCTACGATTTCACGACCATACGTAAGTGCAACACCTTCTTGGAGAATATAGACAAGTGCGACATCAGTGACGCCGCCTTTAAGAACGACCTGATCGCCCAGGTGAAAGCCATTCGCGCTTATCGCTACTTCCAGATGTGCTTCCTATATGGTGGCGTGCCCATCATCAGCAACTACTCCAGTGCCAAGGAGGCGCAGGTGCCTCGTAACACAGAGCAGGAGGTGAAGGATTATGTCTTTAAGGATTTGGATGAGGCCATTGCCAATATCAGTGCCACCCCGTCAGCTCGCGGACGCATTGCCAAGGGTGCCGCGCTGGCCATCAAGATGCGGGCAGCCCTCTATTGGGGCGACTACGCCAAGGCCAAGGCTGCCGCCCAGGATATCATCAACCTGGGGCAATACCAACTCGACAGCGATTACGCCAACCTCTTTACTGTCGCCGGACAGAGCTCGAGCGAGATAATTCTGGCCGTGCAGTATATCACGGGCACAAAGTCACTTTACACCGTTGGGCAGCTGTATCCCAATGGCGACGGTGGCTGGTCGTCGGTGGTGCCTACCCAGAACTGTGTGGACAACTATGAGATGAGCAATGGCTTGACCATTACGGAGACGGGTTCGGGCTACGATGCCAAGCATCCGTTCCACAACCGAGACCCCCGTATGGCGATGACCATCATTTATCCGGGCTCTGACTGGGAAGGCAGAGTGTTCAACACGCTTGACGAGACGGTGAATGGCAAGAAGAATGCTGACTATCCTACCAATGCCGACAACGCCTCGAAGACGGCGTTGACATGGCGTAAGTATCTGGGTCCGAAGAGCCAGTATGCTGACATGTGGGACACCGACTGCTGTCCGATTGTGTTCCGATATGCTGAGGTTCTGTTGACGTGGGCTGAGGCCGAGAACGAGCTCAACGGACCGTCGCAGGCGGTGTACGATAAGCTCAACGCCATACGTGCCCGTGTGGGCATGCCGGCTGTAGACCAGGCCAAATATGGCACCAAGGACAAACTGCGTGAGCTGATTCGTCGTGAGCGTGGAGCTGAATTTGCGGGCGAGGGCTTGCGCCGGGCTGACATTCTGCGTTGGCAGGAGAATGGCAAGATGGTGGCCGAGCGTGTGCTTAATGGACCGTTGAATCAGGTGACGGGTACGATTGACTACACCCAGACCGATCCTACCTTGAGGGCGGTCATCGGTGGTACGCGTATGATAGAGGAGCGTAGCTTCAAGACTTACAACAGGTATCTGCCCATTCCGCAAGGCAATCTCTCTGACAACCCGCAGCTGACGCAGAATCCGGGTTATGCCCAGTAAGACGCGTTAGGCAATACATGCAAAGGTAGCAGTCTACCTGTTTTCCACTCCCCGGGTATTACGGTTGGTAATACCCGGGGTTTTTGCGCAAGGGGGGCGAGGGGCAGGAGGTGCCTTAGACGCAGGGCACGGCGGGACAGGCACGAGAGGGTAACATCAAGGAGGGCTACCCCTACGCGCGGACCACGCCACCTGCTCAACCCCTCTCCTCGGGCGACGCGACCTGTTGAAGAAGATGGGCGTTGGTCAGCCTAAGGGCTTCTGGCTCTTGGGATACTGGATGCGGGTGTGGTAGATGGCCTTCAACCGCTCGGTGAGCACAAGCTTTGAGACCTGTATGTCGTGGAAGGTAATGTTGCAGTCTTTGAAGAATCCGTTGGCCACCTGCTGGTCTATGAGCGTTTCCACCAGATTGCTGATGTTCTCCTCGTTGTATTCCTTGAGCGAGTGTGAGGCTGCCTCGCAGGTGTCGGCCATCATAAGGATGGCCTGCTCGCGGGTGTAGGGATTGGGGCCCGGATAGGTGAAGAGCTCCTTATCGACAATCTCGTTGGGGTGCTCGTTCTGGTATTTGATGTAGAAATACTTGGCCAGTCCCCTGCCATGATGGGTAACGATAAAGTCGCGGATGTTGACCGGCAGTCCGGCCTCCTCGGCCAGTTTCACGCCATTGGCTACGTGTGCGATGATGACCTGCGCGCTCTCCTTGTCGGTGAGGTTGTCGTGAGGGTTGTTGCCGCCCTGCCGGTTTTCGGTGAAATAGGCGGGGTTGAGGCTCTTGCCAATGTCGTGGTAGAGGGCTCCTGTGCGCACCAGGGTGCTGTTGGCTCCTATGCGGTTGGCGATCTCAGAGGCCAGGTTGCCCACGGTGATAGAGTGCTGGAAGGTGCCCGGCGCCACCTCGCTGAGGTTGCGCAGCAGTCCCTTGTTGGTATTCGAGAGCTCGATGAGTGTGATGGTGGAGGTGAAGCCGAAGGCCTTCTCCACCAGAAACATGAAGGGGTAGGCCAGCAACAGCAGCACGCCGTTGATGAGGAAGTGGTAGTACATGCTAGAACCGAAGGCGAAGTCGTCGCCACTCTCCATCAGTTTGAGCGTGAGATAGGTGATGCACATCGAGAGGAATACCAGCAGCGCCGTCTTGAAGACCTGTGCGCGTGAGGTCATCTCGCGCAGCGAGTAGATGGCCACCAGGCCTGTGACGGTCTGGATGACGATGAAGTCGAACTGGAACCGCAGCACGGCGGTGCAGATGAGCACCATGACAAGATGGGTGATGAAGGCCGTGCGCGAGTCCATGAACACGCGCACAAACATCGGCACGAAGGCGAAGGGTAGCACATAGACGCTGAAGTTGAAGTAGCTGTGCTCCATCATCAGCGACACCAAGATGGGGAAGATGGTGATGAAGACATAGAGCATGGCTATGCTGCGGGGCTTGTCGAAATAGTCTTTGCGAAACAACACCAGATAGGTAGTGAAGAGCATGATGAGGATGAAGACATAACAGGCGTTGCCAATGACGTTGGTGGTGAGTTGTGGCTCAGTGGTGTGTCGCCGTTGGATTTCCTTATGCAGGGAGTTGAGCACGCGGTAGTTGTAGTCGTTCACCAGGTCGCCCTGGCCGATGACCTTCTGTCCGGCCATCATCATGCCGTTGGCCGGCGATATGCCGCTGAGCAGGTCGTTTCGTGCGGTCTCTGAACGCTCCTTGTCGTAGATGAGGTTGGGCACGATGTAATTGTTGAGGTCGAGGTGTTGCAGTGCAGGTCGCTCGGCGGCGAGCACCTCATCGCTGAGCAGCTGCTGGTAGGCCGTGAGGGTGGAGTAGATACATCCAATCTGTATGCTCTCGGCGTTTTTGCCGAAGATAACGCGCACCAGACTCGTGGTGTCGGTGTGCAGACTGTTGTAGTTGGGGGTCTCCATGATGCCGGCCTGGTAGAGTCGGTGCAGCCTGTCGACAACGATGCCGATGATATTAGGCGGCAAGGTCATGCCCTCGCTCTCAATTGCGTGTTTGAACTTGGCAATCTGCTCAACTTCCACCTGGCTGTCATAGTTGTAGTAGGGCTGGAACATCTTCAGCAGCGAGTCTTTCTCCTTGGCCAAGGCCTCATCGGTCTTGTAGATGGGGAAGTCGTATTTGGCGATGATGGTGCCATAGTGCCATGGCTCGCCCACCTCATACTCGAACTGCTTACCCTCGTTGCTGGGCATGGCCCACACGATGAGTATGGTGCTCAGCAGCGTCAGGCCGAGACGGGCAATCTGGTTTCGCCAGTAATGTTTCTGGTCGTCGTATATCAGTTTGAAACTGCTCATATTATTCTATATAAATGATTATGCCCTGCGAAAATACTAAAAAAAACACGTTTGAACGGAAAAAAAACATTAATTTTGCACAAAATAAGTTGATACAGACATGTCAGAAAGAAAAGTGAGGGTGCGTTTCGCACCCAGTCCCACCGGTGCCCTGCATATCGGAGGGGTACGTACCGCCCTGTTTAACTATCTCTTTGCCCGTCAGCATGGTGGCGAGATGGTGTTCCGCATCGAGGATACCGACTCCCATCGCTTTGTGCCCGGTGCCGAGGAATACATCCTCGAGTCGTTCCGGTGGCTCGGTATCAAATTCGACGAGGGGGTGAGCTTCGGCGGCAGCCATGGGCCCTACCGCCAGAGCGAACGTCGTGACATCTACAAGGCATTTGTCAACCAACTGCTCGACGCAGGTAAGGCCTATTATGCTTTCGACACGCCTGAGGAGCTTGAGCGCAAGCGCGCCGAGGTTGAAAACTTCCAGTACGATGCCTCCACACGTCTTCAGATGCGTAACTCGCTGACGATGGACCGCACCGAATGGGAGCAGCTCATTGTTGACGGCGTGCAATACACCGTGCGCTTCAAAGTGGAGCCGGGACGTGAGATCCTTATCAACGACATGATTCGCGGCGAGGTGCGTGTCAAGAGCGATATCCTCGACGACAAGGTGCTCTACAAGAGTGCCGACGAGCTGCCCACCTATCACCTGGCCAATATCGTGGACGACCACCTCATGGAGATCTCGCACGTCATCCGCGGCGAGGAGTGGCTGCCCAGCGCACCGCTCCACGTGTTGCTCTACGAGGCCTTTGGCTGGCAGGACACCATGCCCCGCTTTGCCCACCTGCCGTTGCTGCTCAAGCCCGAGGGCAAGGGCAAGCTGTCGAAGCGCGACGGCGACCGCCTGGGATTCCCGGTGTTCCCGCTCGAGTGGCACGATCCCAAGACGGGTGAGGTCAGTTCGGGTTTCCGCGAGAGCGGCTATTTCCCCGAAGCCGTGGTCAACTTCCTGGCACTGCTGGGATGGAACCCTGGCACCGAGCAGGAGCTTTTCAGCCTTGAAGAGTTGGTACAGGCCTTCGACATCTCGAAATGTTCGAAGAGCGGTGCCAAGTTCGACTATCAGAAGGGCATCTGGTTCAACCATGAGTACATCCTTCGCAAGAGCGACGACGAGATTGCCATGCGCTTCGCACCTATCGTGGCCAACAACGGCGTGGATGAGTCGCTCGACCGTGTGAAATTGGTGGTACACATGATGAAAGACCGTGTGAACTTCGTGAAGGAGCTGTGGCCTCTGTGCTCGTTCTTCTTTATCGCACCCACCGAATACGACGAGAAGACCGTGAAGAAACGCTGGAAGGAAGACTCCCCCCGGCAGATGGCCGAGTTGGCCGAGGTGCTCAGGGGCATCGACGATTTCTCTATCGAAGGACAGGAACCGATCGTCAGACAGTGGGTGGAGGATAAAGGTTACAAGCTGGGCGATGTGATGAACGCCTTCCGGCTGGCCCTGGTGGGTATCGGCAAGGGCCCCGGCATGTTCGACATCTCTGCTTTCTTGGGCAAGGAGGAGACCCTCCGTCGTCTGGAGAAAGCCATTAAGGTGCTGCCCGCAGCATCGCACAATTAACCGATTAACCAACAGCGAAGAGGAATGTCCTACTCCTATATGTATAATGTAGCCATCGCCATCTACGCCTTCGGTGTGTGGGTGATGAGCCTGTTCAGCCGTAAGGTGAAGATGATGTGGCAGGGCGAACACGAGGCCTATCGTATTCTGGAGGAGCAGGTCGACCCCAAGGCACGTTACATTTGGTTTCACGCTGCCTCACTGGGTGAGTTTGAGCAGGGCAGGCCGCTCATCGAGGAGGTCCGGCGGCAGCATCCTGGCTATAAGATTCTGCTGACCTTCTTCTCGCCCTCGGGCTACGAGGTGCGTAAGAACTACGAAGGGGCCGACATCTGCTGCTATCTGCCGCTCGACACCATAGGCAATGCCCGTCGCTTCCTGCGCATCGTGCGTCCGGTGATGGCATTCTTCATCAAGTATGAGTTTTGGTTCAACTATCTGCATATCCTCAAGCACCGTGGGGTGCCGACTTACAGTGTGTCGAGCATCTTTCGTGAGAGCCAGATCTTCTTCCGCTGGTATGGCAAGCGCTATGCCAGCGTGCTGACTTGTTTCACCTATTTCTTTGTGCAGAACGAGGAGAGTCGACAGCTGCTCAGCCGCATCGGTATCGACAATGTGACCATCACTGGCGACACGCGCTTCGACCGTGTGCTGCAGATCAAAGCGGCCAGTAAGCAGCTGCCGCTGGTAGAGGCCTTCGTGGGTGGCAAGACGGATAAGGTGTTCGTAGCTGGCTCGTCGTGGGCTCCCGATGAGGATATCTTCATCAAGTATTTCAACGCTCACAGCGACTGGAAGCTCATCATCGCGCCCCATGTCATCGGTGACGACCACCTGCGGCAGATCCTGTCGAAGGTCCGGGGACGCGCGGTGCGCTACACCGAGGCCACGGAGGAGAGCGTGCGCCAGGCCGACTGCCTCATCATCGACTGCTTTGGTCTGCTGTCGAGCATCTACCATTATGGCTCAGTGGCCTATGTGGGTGGTGGCTTCGGCGTGGGCATCCACAATGTACTGGAGGCTGCCGTATGGGATATTCCCGTCATCTTCGGTCCCAACAACAAGCGTTTTCAGGAGGCTCAGGGGCTGCTACAGGCCCGGGGGGGCTTCGAGATTATGGGCACCGACGATTTCGCGGCATTGATGCAACGGTTCGATGGTAATGCCGACAGCCTCCGTGAGGCAGGCGCCGCTGCCGGAGCCTACGTCAAGAGCCGTGCCGGTGCCACCCAGAAGGTGCTGCAAGGCATCCGCCCGCTGTAGACATGGTAATTCAGACTTCGTAACGTTATGGTGTTTTTAAAGACATGGTAACATAATAACAATATAGCGTGTGTTATCAAGACATAGTAACATAATAACAATATAGCGTGTGTTATCAAGACATAGTAACATAATAACATAAATAGATTGGGACAATAAGAAAGACAGAGTAACATAATAACATAGGATTAACCAGATTATGTTATTATGTTACTCTGTCTTTAAAATCTGTGCCGTATGGTGGTATTCTGTTACTCTGTCTTTAAAATCTGTGCCGTATGGTGGTATTCTGTTACTCTGTCTTTAAAGTCTGTGCCGTATGGTGGTATTCTGTTACTCTGTCTTTAAAAACAACTATTCTGTCTTTTGTTACATTTGGCAGGAGCAGGCATCGCCGTCGTAGGTGTACTGGCTCAGCACCCGACCGATGCGGATGAGTGCCTGCTTGAGGGTGGCGCGCGGACAAGCCAGGTTGAGGCGCAGGTAGCCTTGGCCGGCACGGCGGCCGTAGAGCGTGCCGCTGCTGAGCAGCACCTTGCCTTCGTCGCGCAGTTTCTCGGTAGCCTCGTCGCTGGTGAGCTCCAGGGCGTTGATGTCGAGCCAAGCCAGGTAGGTGCCTTCGAGGCGAGCCACACGCACCTGCGGCAGTTCGCTCTGTAAGAACTCCTTGAGGTAGCAGTAGTTGTCCCAGATGTAGCTGTTGAGTGCGTCGAGCCAGTCTTCACTCTCATTATAGGCAGCCTTGAGGGCCACGGGACCGAAGGGATTGACGTCACACACCTCAAAGATATTCACCACGCGGTCGATGCGCCGGCGCAGTTCGTCGTCCTTGCAGATGATGTTGGCAATCTGCAATCCGGCGATGTTAAAGCTCTTGGTGGGCGAGTTGAGTGTCACACAGTTGGCTTCGTTGGTGTCATTCACGGCAGCAAAGGGTGTGAAGGTCTGTCCCGGCATCATCAGCTCGCAGTGGATCTCGTCGCTGATGACACGCACATGATGCCTGGCGCATATCTCGCCCATGCGGGCCAGTTCGTCGGCCGTCCACACCCTGCCCACGGGGTTGTGGGGGTTGCAGAGCAGGAATACGGTGGTCTTCTCGTCAGCGCACTTGCGCTCAAAGTCGTCCCAGTCGATCTGGTAGCTGTCGCCCTGCCTCACTAGTTCGTTTTCTACCATTTGGCAACCCTGGTTGCTGATGCTCGAGAAGAAACAGTTGTAGACCGGTGTCTGCACCAGCACTTTCTCGCCGGGCAGCGTCATGGCCTTGATGGCACAGCTCACGGCCGGCACCACGCCTGTGGTGTAGATGATCCAGGGGCGCTGAATGTTCCAGTGATGCCTGCGGTTGAACCACGAGATGATGGCGTCGTAGTAGTCGTCGCCCACCTGCGTATAGCCAAACACGCCATGCTCCACCCTCTTGGCCAGTGCCTGCCGTATGGCCGGGGCGGCCTCAAAATCCATGTCGGCCACCCACAGCGGCAGCGTGGCGTCGTCCACGGCCTCCCATTTCACTGAGCCTGAATGTCTGCGCTCCACCAGCTTGTCGAAATCAAACTTGTTGTCTGCCATATCCGTTTTCCTGTTTCTGGTTTGTGCTTATTTGTTTTCCACAATCTTGCAGTCGTGCCCTTTGGCAAACGCGTCGTAGGTCACCGAACCGATATGGTCGGCCACGATCTTTCCCGAGATGGGGTTTTTGATGTTGGTGATGCTGCCCTTGATGGTCGCGTCGATGTCCTTGCTGTCTTCGAAGGCGCGGTCGCAAGCCTCGTCGAAGGTGCAATCGATGAGCGTGATGCCATCGAGATAGCATAGCGGCTGCTCACCGCTGATGTGGCATCGCACCAGCTTCACGTTCTTCGAGTGCCAGGCCAGGTATTCGCCGTCGAGCTCCGAGTCGTACACTGCCACGTTGTCACACTCCCAGAACGAGTCCTTGGTCGTGATCTTCGCATGATGTACCTCGACATTCTGGCAGTATTGGAACACATATTTGGCGTCGCTCGCCAGTCCGTCTACGTAGATGTTCTTGGAGAACATAAAGGGATAGGTGCCCTGGTGCAGTTCCACGTTCTTCAGACGCAGGCCGTCCACCTTCCAGAAAGTCTCGTCGGCATCGTTGATCTTGACATTCTCCAGTTCAAGGTTCTTCATCTCACGGAAGAACTTCGGACCGTCGATGACCGAGTCGCGCATCACCATATCGTTGCTGTACCAGATGGCCGAGCGGCTGCCCTCTGCAAAGTAGCAGTCGGTGATGAGGCTGCGGTCCACATGCCACCAGGGATACTTGCCGTAGAAGCGGCTTCCGTGGCACTCCACATCCTCGCAACACTTGATGCCCGACTCGCCGTCGGTGATTTCTATATTTTCCAGGCGCACGTCCTTGGCACCGAACAGCGGGCGTTCGCCGCCGAATTGCTTGTCTCTTATCGTTTCCATTTACCTCGTTGTTGGCTCTTCTTCTAAGAAGATAAAAATATTTGGTTGAATTGCTAATACCTAACGGATGATTGTAGTAAACTACATTCTAGCTTTTTGCAAAGATAGTGCCAAAAACGGGTTTTTCAATGCACAAAGCGGAATTATTACAATATTTTTTCTTTGTTGTATGCTTGCCCGAAACAAATTATTGGTGTACATTTGCAATACAGAATCGGTGGCGTGCGCTGCATGCCCAGCAGTCGGTAATGCCGAGTCCAAAATCCATCACGGCTTAGCCACCGCATCGCATCTGACCATTATATTATTATGTATAGCCTGAATGAACAAGTAACGACAAGCACCTGCGACAGCGAAGGATACCTGAAGCTCTATTCTGCGCTCCAGATGATGCAGGACTGCTCTGAGCTCTGGCTCGACAGCGAACCTGAGGCACGTGATTTCTTCGCTCATAACAATATGGCTCAGCTGTTGGCCTCACGCCAGGTGGACATTGTGCGTGTGCCGCGATATAAGGAGAAACTCACCGTCACCACGTCTATCTACGCCATGAAGCCGATGTTCGGATTTCGCAACACCTTTATCTATGACGCGCAAGGCAAGGTGTGTTACAAGACATGGGCCATGGGAGCCTTCGTCGACAAGGGTACGGGCAAGCTCCATCCCATCGACGACCATGTGCTGGGTACCATTGCCCTCGATGAGCAGAGGGAGATGAATTACCGCGACCGCCGCATCGTGGTGCCGAAGACAGAGGCGCAGGTCATGCCGCCCATACCGGTGCTGCGTGCCGACATCGATTACAACAAACACCTCAATAATGCCAACTACATCCGGATGGCCATGGAACTGTTGCCCGCCGACTTCTCGGTCAAAGGGATGCGGGTGGAATATAAGACCCCGGCCAGGCTCGGTGACCTGCTCGAACCTATTGTCTACAACAGCGGCCAGGGGTACTTTGTCACGCTATCTACCCATGGGGTTAAAAACGCCATCTTGGAGTTCACCCCATGACACTCCCCGGCATCTGCACGCTCACTAACTCAACATCATACCGCCGATGTCTCTCCTACATAGAACCACGCTTTTGGCCATTGCCTGTCTACTTGGCTGTTGCCTCTATGCACAGGCTTATCGTCATACCACCACGTATGACGAGCACGATGGTATGGCTCAGGGCCATGTCACCCAGATGTTGCAGGATCGTGACGGCTTCATGTGGTTCTCGACCTGGAACGGACTCGACAGGTTTGATGGTCGCGATTTTGTGAATTTCAAGACAAAGGCCGGTGATGGCTGCGACATGCCCAGCGACCGCATCCGCGACCTTCGTCTGCTACCCGACGATGCCCATGCCCTCTATTGCCGCGTCGACGAGCGATGGTACCGTTTCTCTTTGTTCACGGGGCGTTTCTCGGCCATCTCCGATGCCCGCAACAGGTATCTCCACACTACCGTCAACACCTTCTCGCATTATATCAGCACCACCGACAGCATACGGTTTCGCATGACCGACCGTCAAGGCAATGTCTGGCTGATCCTACCACGCGGCATCCGTCGTGTGGCAGCAAGCTCACCGATGGCTTCCCGCCTGGCATTGCCGCAAGACTCAGAAGTGAAGAGCATCTTTGTAGACCGCAAACGGCGCTATTGGATAGCATCGAAAAACGATAGCGTGGTAAGGATATACAACTCCCATCACCAGCTTCTGGGCTACCTCACGCCACAGGGCAGCCTCAGCAAGACCTACATGCCATTTGTCGCTCCCATCTATTGTATTTATCAGAGTCGCAATGGGGATATGTGGCTGGGGTCCAAGCCCGGGGGGCTCTTTCATCTCATGGCACAAGGCGGCGGTTTTCGTATCGAGCATTACAGGCAAGGCGACAGGGGCCTCAACAGCAATGCCGTCTACGACATCCGCGAAGATCGCTATGGCAGGCTTTGGCTGGCCACGATGGGCGGTGGCATCAATTGTCTGTCGGGCAACCGGTTCACCCATCATCTCTTTGGGCAGGAAAACCGTGCCCGGCGCATTTATCTGCGGGGCGACACCTTGCTGGCGACCACCACCGAGGGCTTGGTGACCATGCTGGTCAATGGCAAATCCAAAGTGTTTGTCAACCGCAAGGAAGCCTGGCGGGCTTCGAGCCTGAGCTGTAGTGCCTGCATGAGCATTGTCGACTACGACGGACGGTTGTTTATCGCTACGGAGAGCGGAGGAGTGAACGAGTTGTTGTCTCATAACCTGTTGTCATCCCACTTGCTTTTCAAACATTACGACAAGACCAGCGGACTCTCGTCGGATATAGTGCTGGCCATGTCGAGGGTGCGTGACAAACTGTTGCTGGTCAGTACCACACAGCTCATGACGCTCGACCCCAAGACAGGTGAGGCAGGTTATCTGGGGCAGTATTTCTTCCGCGACAGCTATCTCTTCTCCGACGCATCACCGGTACGCCTGGCCGATGGCACATGGCTCTTCGGGCTGATAGACGGTGCCTGCAGCATCGCCGAAGACAAGCTTGAACAACGGTCGTTTGTACCTTCCCTGGCACTTACCGGCATCACCATCGAGAATGAACCCACCCGTTATACCGTCAACCACCTCGACTCCGTCACGCTCACACCCGGCCAGCGTACGCTGATGGTGACTTTCGCGGCGATCGACTATCGCGCCCCCGAAAATATCAGATATGCCTACAAGATGACGGGCGATGCCGACTGGCATTTTCTCCATTCCAACCACAGCATCACCCTGCCCGAGCTGGCTCCAGGCACCTACCACCTGCTGTTGCGCAGCACCAATGCTGAAGGGCGGTGGGCGGATAACACCCGCACACTCACCATCGTGGTGAAGCCCAGATTTGTAGAGACCGTATGGTTTGTATTGCTGATGGTGTTTTTGTTGCTGGGCCTTGTGGCCGCTGCCCTATGCACGATAAGGTATATCAGGCGCATCAAACGTCAGCAACGCGAAACGCTGGAAGCATACCTCACGCTGCTCGAAAGCAGCAAGCGCGATACAGAAGACAAGCCTCAGGAGGCCTCGGAGCCCACGCCGGCTCAGCCAGCAGGCGCGAAGCTGTCACCCGGCGACGAGGCGTTCATGGAGCGAGTCATGCTCTTTGTTCAGCAACACATCGATGATGCCGATGCCAGCATTGCCGACATGGCCGATGCCACAGCTACCAGCAAGTCGGGGCTCAACCGCAAGATGAAGAGCCTCGTCGGACTCACCCCGGCCGACTTCCTGCGCGAGGCGCGCATCAAGCACGCCTGTCAGTTGCTCCGGGAGACAGGCCAGAGCATCTCAGACATTGCCTATGCCTGTGGTTTCACTGATCCCAAATACTTCGGTAAATGTTTCAGAAACACATTGGGCTGCAGTCCCTCTGAATACAGAAACAGGCATTGAACCGTGCACCGACCTTGATTTGCAAATATTCTCCCCCTTTTTGAATAGATTATCCTCCGTCACTTAGGTTTACTGTCACTAATTTTGCATCATGCCGAGGTAAGGTGCACCACCTCTGGCGTTGCAAACAAATCAAATCACCTTCATCAGAAAACCTAAGTGAAAATGAGAAAATTACATGGGGTCATGCTTCTCGCCACCCTGCTCACCTGCGCTACACTAACAGCGGAGCAGGTAAAGGTTCACACCATCGGCGACTCTACCATGCAGACCTACGACGAGAATGTTGGCGAGACACGCGGTTGGGCACAATACCTGCAACAGTTTTTCAGCAGCGATGTGCTGGTCAACAACCGTGGCAAGGCCGGTGCCAGCAGCAAGAGTTTTTACCGTGAGGCAGCCTTTTGGCAGAGCGTTAAGCAACAGCTCTTCCCTGGCGACTACGTACTCATCCAGTTTGCCCATAACGATGAGAAGAACAGTGGCATGGATGGCGACTCTCTGATAGCCTATCTGCAGAACCAAGGCGATGCCACGGCAGCCGCGGCAACCGACTACCGGGGCACTACTCCGTGGGGAACCTATAAAGACTATTTGCGGCGATATGTCCAAGAGACACTTGCCGCCGGCTGCCACCCCGTGCTGGTAGGTCCCATCTGCAGGATGTATTTCACAGGCAACGACATCCGGCGCAACGGACGTCACGACCTTGGCGACAGCTTTAGCCTGCTGACAGCCGACGGTGTGATGACCGGCCGGCAGCTACCGACCACCGACCACACCATGGACTATGTGTGGCAGATGCAACAGGTGGCCCAAGAGGCTGATGTGCCGTTCGTCGACCTCACCACCGCCACGGCCAACCTCTATACCAGCTACGGCGATGCCAAGTGTCATGAACTGCTGAGCGATGGCAACGGCAGCACCCATCTGAGTGCGGTAGGCGCAACCCTTATCGCACGACTCGCTGCATCGTTGCTACAGAAGGCAGGTATCCTGAAAGATGACATCACCATACCGCAAGAACTGAGCGTCGCACCATCATCGGCCGATTTCGGCGAGGCTTACAAAGGACAGGTTCTCACCAAGGAATTTTCGATAAACGGTTTCGCGCTCAATCCTTCGGTCGGCACCATTGCCATCACGGCCGAGGGAAGCGGACTGGAGGTGTCGACCGACAAGACCATCTGGGGCAGCCAGGCCAGCATCGACTATGCCGACGGCACCTTGGTAAAGTCCTTTTATGCTCGGCTGACCCTTGCCCAGAACGGAGAGACAACAGGCAACATCAAGGTGCAGCAGGGCAGCACCACCATCGTCATACCTGTCAAGGCTGCGGCAGTGAGCCTGGAGGGTGGGACGACGGTGGAGGTACGATGGCCGTTGGAGACTGACGACAGCTATCGCCTCACTGGTCCGGCAGTGGCAATTCCCCAGCAGTGGGAAGGTATGGAGGTGCAGCGATATGCCAATCCCAATGCCAACACCGTTTGGCCGTCCTACACCGGTTATGACAGCAGTCACAAGACTCAGCGAAACGTCATCGTAGGTGGAGTGTGGCCCGAGGGTGAGATCGACGAGGTGTCGACACGCTACATCCAGTTTGGCATCACGCCAGCGGCAGGCACCATCCTCAAGGTCGACTCCCTGGGGCTGTTTGTCTGTGGAGCAGGGGGGAATGGCATGATGTGTCATGTCAACTACTCCACGAAACCGTTCTTTGCCGAACCTCAGACCTTCTTTGCCCCAACGAAGATGCCAGCCAACAATATGCTTGAGGTGACGGCTCAGCCCGTCATCACACTTCAGCAGGGCGACACACTCCGTCTGCGCGTCTATCCTTGGTACAATGGCACGGCCACTGGCAAAACCATCTGCCTGAGCGATGTCACCATACACGGTATGGCGTTCGACGCACCCTCGGCAACCGCTGTGGGTAGGGTGGAGGCCTCGACGCGAACAGGCGAAACAGCCTCTTACAATCTGCAAGGGATGCGCGTCATTGTACCCAAGCGGGGCATTTATATCCGGAACGGTAAGAAATACATCAAATAAACCTTTAGTCATTTTACACCAATGAACAACCTCAAGAACCATTATCTCTGGCTGATGCTGTGCCTTCTCATACTACCGGCATCGGCATGGGGGCAGAACGGTGTGACTGCCACCTGGGCCTTCGACGGCACGGCCAACGGCGCGACGGCCGCACTCTCGCACGACGGCCTGGTATCAACATCCAGCCTCACGCTGGGCAACGACCTCTCGGTGGTGGGCACGCAAGCCATCGGCAGCATTGCCTTCAGCAAGGTGCAGCCAGCCACAAGCAATGTGGGCAGCGCACTCGATGCCGATGCCATCACCCTGATGATCACCCCGAAGAACGGGCTTACCCTGACACCTGCGCGACTGACATTCAAGGCTGCCCGCTTTGGCACCAACGGGGGTAAGATTGATGTCGTGGCCATGAGCGGGGCCGACACGGTGAAACTGCTCAGCGATGTCACACCAAACCGCAACGACACCGATCCTTCGGCCTTCGACCTGCCCATCGACGGACTGGTTGCCACCTATGCCCAGCCATTGTATGTCAAGGTCTATATCAAGGCGCTGGCCAACACCAAGCAATATGGCTTTCGCGACTTTGTGGTGACGGGCAGCTATTCGGGTACTGTCGTGACACTGCCCACCTATGCTTTCAGTGTATCAGCGGCAACAGTGGGGGCAGGAAGCCTCTCTCAGACACCTGCCGGCACTCAGTTTGACGAGGGAACGCCCATCACGGTGTCTGTCACGCCCAACTTCGGATATCACTTTGCGGCATGGACCGACAGCAACGGACATATTGTGTCGACCGACAACCCCTATACGTTCAGCATCATGGCCGACACCAAACTCACAGCGACCTTCACCCAGAACAAGGTGTACACCCTCGACCTGAGCCTCACCAACGGTGCGCGGCACAACCTTGTCAGCGTGATGCCCGAGGGACATATCGTGAACGGCAAACGGCAGTACGAAGAGGGTGAGGTGGTGAAACTCACGGCCCAGAGCAACAAGATCCTCACATTTGTGGAGTGGGAAAACAAGAGCACAGATCCCCAGCGCACACTGGTCATGGATGGCGACAAGGCGGTGACAGCCAACTACAGTGCTGCCGACTATATCGTTGGTTGGGATCTCTACGACGACCAGCCTTCATCCGAGCGTGCAGCCGACTATCGGTCGGACAGCGAGAACGCGGGACTGCTGAGCCTGCACAATGCCCAAGGTGTCACCACGTCATGGCTCAGCCGTGGCATCAACAACGGACAGGAGGAGGGACGCTATGCGGCCCGCATCTGGAAAAAGCTGACTGATGGCAATTTCTTCGAGATATCTTTTTCAACATTAGGCTACAGCCAGGTCAAGGTAAGCAATGCGCTGGGATGCAGCTACAACACTTATTTGAACTTCAAGGAACAAGTGTCGCTCGATGGTATCAACTATTCAGATGTGGGACTCTTTACCTTGCCCAGCCGCGGATGGACCGACACCCAAGAATTCACACTGCCCGAATGGTGCAGCAACCAGACACGGGTGTATGTGCGGTGGTACCCTGTGACCGATGGTGGAATGACCGGTGTCGCCTCCGACTACGATGGTCTGTCCATCGCCGACATCTTCGTCACGGCTGACGCCGATGCCCCCAATGACGATGTGCCACCGGTGTTGCTCTCATCCAATCCGTCGGATGGTGCCACCGACTTGACCATCAACGGGGCCGTGGTGCTCAACTTCGATGAGAAAGTGATGGTGGGTGACGCCTCTGCCATGCTCGGCGATGAGCTGTTGCAGCCCGTCGTCAGCGGCAAGACCGTAGTTTATAACTACAGCGGGTTACAATATGGCAGCAGTTATACCTTCTCGTTGGCCCCGGGCGCCATCACCGACCGTTACGGAAACGCCTTCGCAGGTACAGCCATACGCTTCACCACCATGCAGCGCACACAGCCTAAGGCGCGTCTCTTCGATGCTGTGGTGGCGGCCGATGGCAGTGGCGACTACACCTCCATACAGGCAGCCATCGATGCTGCGCCCGAAGGTAGCACCACCCCCTGGCTGATCTTCATCAAAAAAGGCTCGTACACCGGGCATCATGTCATTCCTGCCAAGAAAGGTAATCTCTCGCTCATTGGACAGGGCAAGCAACTGGTGCGTATTGCCGACAGCAGACGCAGTGGCGGCGATAATGCCTTTGGCATCAGCGACGGTGCCACGATGGACATCGAGGCCGATGATATCTTTCTGGAAGGAATTGACCTCATCAATTCATGGGGCGTGGAACAGAACGCAGGGCCACAGGCCTTAGCCCTGTGCTCCAATGGTGACAGGCTGACGATGAGTGACATACGACTGCGCTCTTATCAAGATACCTGGTACACCGGCGGTACCACCAGCCACCGCGCATATCTGGCCAACAGCTGGTTAGAAGGGGCGGTAGACTTTGTCTATGGCAAGGGCGATGTGATGATCACCAACGACACCATCAATATCGTTCGCAAGAGCGGAGGCTATATCGTTGCCCCCAACCACCCTGTCGGTACCCGTTGGGGATATGTGTTCCTCAACAATACTATCACGGCACCGGGTGTACCCTCAGAGACTGATGTATGGTTGGGGCGTCCATGGCACGAATCGCCCATGACGGTGTTTGTCAATACCAAGGCCGAGGTCACCATCCCCGCTACAGGCTGGTACCCCACGATGGGAGGACTGCCTGCACTCTGGGCCGAGTTCAACACCGTCGACGGGTCGGGCAACCCAGTGGATCTCTCACACCGGCGCACCGACTATTATTACATGAACGGCACCGACACTGTTTGGGGAAAGAGTGCAACTGCCGTGCTTACCGCCCAACAGGCGGCAGCCTACACGGTCAAGAACGTGTGTGGCGGCGATAACTGGAACCCTGAGCTGGTGAGCAGCAAGTGTGACGCACCCACGGTGAGCCTTGTTGATGCACGCCTGCAGTGGTCGCCGGTGCCCTATGCCATCTGTTACGTCGTGACCCGAGGCGAAGAGGTGGTAGGTTTTACCACAGAGACTTCGTTTGATGCCGGTAGCAACGACGATGCAACACAATGGAAGGTGCAGGCTGTTGGCGAATATGGCGGGCTGAGCAAATACGGCATGGCGCAGCTTTCAACAAGTGTGCAACACTTGGATGGAGCGGCACACAGTAAGGTCGTACATAGGGCATACTATAACACTGACGGCCAGCAGGTCCTACAGCCCGGTGCCGGACTCACAATCGTTCGCACGACCTATGCCGACGGAAACGTAAAATGTTCGAAAGTCTTGAGATAAGACGTATGAAAGTTTAATAATCAGACAGGTTGAGGCATCTTTTCTGCAGCGGCAGAGAGGGTGCCTCACATTTACATCACAGTAGAGGTGAGGCCATCTTTATTTTGAACAACGGATGTCACGGATGATACGGAAACCAAGGCCTGCACATTTTGATAACACGGAGCACCGCTTCGGTTACATCCGTGCTTTCCGTTGTTCACTGAAAGGCATGCTGCAGTACCAAGGCCTGGTACGCACAGCAGCACACCGTGGTGCTAGCAGCCCTCCAACAATATCTGTTAATTTATATTTAATGTGCGATTTATTTTAAAAAACTTTAGGCAAGTAATGTTCTTTTTGCGTAACTTTGCGGCATCATTAGAAATGAAACAAAAATATAAAAGCTGTGTACGGTAATAATAAAAATATCGGTACCAATTTAGGGTATTTTAACGAGGATTATTTGCAATCTTCGGATATTTTGTTAACACACACACACACACATCTCTCTCTCATTATTCGCTTCTGAGTTTTCTGAGCGTGTTTGTAGGCGGGGCCTTTGTAGGTTTCGTCAGCATTTGCATTGTCTTTTTCAACGGTTCGCTATTCGCCTAGACTTTAAGTTTACAGGTGAACAGGGACGTCATGTCTTTTTTGACCCGTCACGGTTTGGGTCTGACCTCCCCCTCTTTTTCAAATACATGATCAATAACAATTAATCAAAATATATTGAAGTTATGAAAATCAAGTCAGTTTACGTGTGTCCTGAAACGGTTCAGATTTTTGTTCAGCCTCATGGTTTAATGGATAGTTTGTCTATGGGGGTTAGTGAAGACCCTGCTTACGGTGGTGGAGATGCCAAGCGTAGTTTTGTGATCGAAGATTTTGAGAGTTCCCAGACTACCAAGACGCATAGTCTATGGGACTAGGCCTGTGCCGGTTTTGCTTGAGCATATCCGCAAACAAGTTTTATCATTACATCATACATCCAACACGATTATGAACCATCGTTTTACATTTTTCCTCATTATCATTGCCATGTTCCTTGCGGTGCAGCTGCCCGTGAAGGCTCAGACCTACAATGCGCCTGATGGCACCTATACGCTTAGCTATACCGTTTCGGGCACAGATGCTACTATCACAGGTGGTACGCTGAATACAAGTTTTGCTGGAGCACTGTCCATTCCGGCTACGGTGAGTAATGGCACTGCAACCTATAACGTAAGGATTATAGCTGCGAATGCTTTTTTGGGCAAGACGGCCATAACGTCCATCAGCTTGCCCGAAGGATTGCAGACAATACAACAGTATGCTTTCAGCGCTACAGGCATCAATACAAAGGTAATCATTCCTGCCTCGGTAACCACTTTGCAGTGGCGTATTTTTGAGAAGTGCCAAAGTCTTGCCCAAGTAGAGTTTGCCGCTGGCTCCCAGCTCACCACAATGGGCGACAACGTCTTTCTAGGCACAGCCATCACAAGCATTGCGCTTCCCAATACGTTGAAAGCTATACCCCTTGAAGCTTTCAGAAATCTGCCTAACTTAACCAATGTCACACTGCCCAATGCATACGAAAGCATAGGAGACCGTGCTTTCTACAACTGCGGCATCACGGGTGACATCTCTTTTCCGGAGACACTAACAAAGTTGGGTGTGAATTGCTTCTATGGGACTAAGAATCTGAAAACAGCCACATTCCCCGACAATACACCTGTTACAGCTATTCCCACTGGAGCTTTCAACTATAGCGGGCTGCAGAATGTGAGTTTACCTAAGAATTTGAAGAAAATAGGCGATAATGCATATTCGAATTGTCCAAACATGGGAGGGTTTGACCTTGCTCTGCCGTCATCTTTAGAAAGTATAGGTAAAGAGGCGTTTGCTTTCTGGCGCGATGTCAATACGGTGCCTGAGTTCACAAATCGCAACAAACTGATATTCCCCAACCCTTCTGCCCTCACCTCACTCGGAGCATCTGCCTTTCGCAATGGCAAGTGGTATGGAGACATAGATTTAAGTGGCACAAAAATAACTAGCATCGATAACTTGACTTTCGCTCGCAACGAGCAGTGGGAAGGGCATATCATATTGCCTGAAACCCTTACTAACATAGGTGACAATGCCTTCGAGCTTGTAGGATCAACCCAGAATTTGTTGATTCCCTCTAAAGTGGTGACCATTGGAAAAGAAGCTTTCTATAACTCTCCTTTCTCCGGCATCAGCTTCGCTAAGGGTACAGAAGTAAAACTTGTTGGTACTAGTGCATTTAAATATTGCTTCAACTTGAGCTATCTTGACCTAAGCCAAGTGACCAATCTTAAAGCTGTCGATGCTTCTCGCGAGGCTTCTGCAACCAATACAAGTCAATATGCCTACATGCCTCCTTACACCATGGTATATCTTCCAGCTGGCAGTACGGTAAAAGATGGCGAAGAGAACTTTGTGGTGGAGGGCACGTGTAAGAAGTTCGTAGTCTATGACGGTGACAGTGAGGGCCGCTATTTTAGTATTGCGGACAAGACATATACTGGCGACCGTCAGTGGGTGGGGCAGCAAAAGCGTATTACCGCCGGCGCTCCTACACCCGAAAACTTTAATATGAATCGTGGCTGCGACTATGTACTGCAATATGACTTCACCGCCACCACCGCTACATACAAGTCGCGCACTTTTGCTCCAGTCAAAGACAAGACCTACACCATCTGTCTTCCCTATCCTGCAACAGTGCCTGCGGGAATGCGTGCCTACAGCCTCAAAAAGAAAATTGATAGCGGGTTCTATTTCCTTTCAGTTGATGACGGTAAGTTAGTGGCCAATCAGCCCTATGTGCTTAGGGTGGTAGACCCCTCCAAGTCGTTGGAATTTGGGGTAGAAGCAAATGCCTCAGTGCCCAAGTCTGATACTTCCGTGAAGTCTGTCACTACTGCGGATGGACTGACGTTCTATGGCACTACATCCAACATTCTGAACAAGGAGGCTCGCAACCAGAACTACTACAACCTGAATGGTGGCATCTGGTACCCCATCAAGACCAACACCGAGGAATGGACAGGTCCGCTTGCTAATTTTGCAGACAACCAAGCCAGTGGATTCATGGGCTTCGTGCATTCTATGCGCGCTTACATCCAAACGCCTGCCATTGCCGGCGCAAAGTTGCTCATGATGTTTGAAGACGTATTGGAGGCCGAGACCACAGACATCAAGGGCTTGGAGCAGCGCGTGGCCGAGGGCAAGGAGCGCATCTACACCGCGGGCGGCCAGTATGTAGGCACTGACTTCAGTACGCTACCAGCAAATCATATTTATATCGTTGGCGGCAAGAAGGTGTATAAGTTCTAACTGAAAAATGATCACCGCCCAGGTATTTCTCGACAGTAAAAGGGGGGAGGCTTTTGTCCCCCCCTTTTTTTACATGATTCCCAACAGCTCGGCCATCCTCATAGGTGTCACCTTGTCAAGCTCTGTGACAAATGCCTTTGACATTATGGAAGGTTGACCACAACTGGTTACGCTTCGACAGCAAATACCATCGCATGAGCAATGTTTTGTTCGAGCTAGAGAAAGATAGAAACATAATATCAACATGGCAATCAAAATCATTCTAATATGAGACATCTGAAAATCCACATCTTGTTCGCTTTGCTGTTGGCACTGCTTTCGGTGCCCTGCTCTGCACAACTCAAATCTTTTAACTACACCCCGTTGGCTGGCGGGCCCTCATATTTTGTGTCTGCCGATCAGTCCACCAAGGAAGCAGCCATTATGCTCAATGATGACTATGCTGGTGAAGTGGTCATCCCAAATGAAATACCCGACAATACGGATGGCACCATCAAATATGCCGTCAGGACGATTGCCAAGGCTGGCTTTCTCAATAAGTCGATAACCAAGGTAACTTTACCCGCCAATCTTCGGATCTTGGAGATTGATGCTTTCCGAGAATGCTCTAAGTTAACTGCTGTGACCTTCAACGAGGGTCTTGTCTCAATTGGGTATATGGCCTTTGCAAAGTGTACGCTGCTTGGCACAGGATCTAATGGCGACCTTACATTACCGACAACACTTACTACCCTAGACAACGATGCTTTCTACCTCTGCTGGAATATCAATCATGTGAACTTCGATAAGTTGGTCAACTTGAAAAAGATTGGTGACGAAGCTTTCCGATACGACGGAGGGACGGGTGTCACACCAACAGGTAAAGGCCTGATGGGGGACCTGGTGCTGGCCGAAGGACTGGAGGAGATTGGTGCCCGCGCTTTTGTAGGGGCACCAAACCTCACCGGAAAATTGGTGCTTCCCTCCACACTCCGTATCATTGGCGATGCTCCCTTCTCTGTATCTGCCGTGCCTTTCACTGGCGACTTGGTGCTTCCTGATAAACTGGAGCAGATAGGCAGTTTTGCATTTATCAAATGGAAACAGCCTATGGACAATTTCAAATGGCCGTCAAAGTTGAAATCTATTGGTACTCAGGCCTTTGTTCAGGCCAATGCACTTGGTGGACACTTGGAAATTCCGGCCAGTGTTGAAGAAATAAAAGCACTTGCCTTTTTTGGCTGTTTCAGAGTGACCAGTGTCTCTCTGGCAAAAGGTTCACAGCTCAAACGGGTAGGCAATCGTTTATTCAACAACTATTGGCTCAACTATATCGATTTTCGCAATGCACCGATTAAAAACTTCAGTACATATACTGATGCTGATGGCAATGAGGTAGCTTACGATTATTCTAACGGTTCGGAAGGTGTAAAGATCAACAGATTGCTTACTGGTGTGTTTGGTCGTTTGTGTCCCTATACGTTAGTATATCTGCCTATGGCCATGACCGATGAATCACTAGTGGCTGGTGGGGAGGTGAACTTCATTCAGAACGGCAAATGTAAGCACTTCAGAGTGGACGATGATTATAAGAGTGGATATGAAGGCGTGGCAACAAGAAGTTATCAGGCTCATCCCTTTCCCAATACGGGCAGCACATACGTGCCCGATTATCCCTACGCTGCTCGTGGTTGCGACTATGGCAGCAATATCTTGTTCGACTTCACGGCAGATACAGCCACATACGTACGCACTTTGAGTGCCAACAAGGTAATGTCGGTGATGCTTCCCTATCAAGCTACTATTCCCACGGGAGTACGTGCTTACAAGTTGCTGCGTAAGCTCAACAGTGGTGAACTTTACTTTCTTTCTACCGATGACCCTCGTCTTGAGATGGATGACAACAAACGCACGGTGCTCGAAGCCTATACACCCTACCTGCTTAAGTTTAAAAACGGTGTAAGTTCGGCGTCTTTTGGCGAAGATACCAATCTCACCATTGCCGTGCCGCCCTCTCTAGAGACCATCAGGTTGCAGAATACGACCGCTGATGGCTATGCTTTCTTGGGCACGACAGAGAATATTTATCATACGGCGGCCGCCACCCTAGGAGCCTACAATCTGAGTAATAATGTCTGGTACCCGGTAACAACTGGCAATACAGCGGGATTTGTCCATTCGATGCGGGCTTTTGTTGTTCCCCCTAGTACCTCCGCCGCCCGCCGTTTTGCCTTCATTATAGAGCCTTACGATGACATTACAGGCATTAATACGATAGCAAAAGATGTAGAGGAGGGCAAGGCGCGTATCTATACAGCGAACGGCAAATATGTGGGTACTGACTTCAACGCGCTGCCTACCGGACAGGTTTACATCGTTGGCGGCAAGAAGGTGTATAAGTATTAACTTGTACTCTAGTCTATGGCTGCTAATTGGTCAGGGCGACATCGATGATGTCACTATCATACTGACTGTTAAACAGAGATGGCATGATTTGTCATCTCTGTTTTTGAGTTGATATAGACCAACTTTTTTTTCGCATGCCCTTTCAAAACACCCTCATAAGATGTTTTTTTCCTCCGCTCGCCTTTGGCGAATCTCAGAATAAATGAGAATATCATTTAGCGGACACCCATCGCGGAATATCGTGGCAGACCCGCCGAGGGTCTCATCGCAGACTATCATTTACCTAGCAGAGTCAAGCTATGATTCGACAAAACTAATTGTAAACACACAAATTCATAAACTGAGCCGTTAAAAATCGTTGGCTATCCCGTTATTTTCCGTTGGAAAATTGGCGTGATGGGGAAAAGTTCCTATCTTTGTGGCGTTTTCCAATGGAAAATAAAGCGATTAGGAATGATAAATACGATATCAGCTTATGAAACACATCATTATTGGTGGTGTGGCCGGAGGGGCCACCGCCGCTGCAAGAATCAGAAGGGCCGACGAGCAGGCAGAGATTGTGCTGCTGGAGAAAGGCAAGTATATCTCATACGCCAACTGCGGCCTACCTTATTATATAGGTGGTGCAATAGCCGACCGCGACAAGCTCTTTGTGCAGACCCCGCAGAGTTTTGGCAGGCGGTTCAACATCGATGTGCGTGTGCAGCATGAGGTGACAGGCATCGACACGGCCACCAAGACCGTCACCGTGCGCAAGGACGACGGGATGCAATATACCGAGCACTACGACCGACTGTTGCTCTCGCCCGGAGCCTCGCCGGTGCGGCCGCCTCTGCCGGGCATCGACCTCGACGGCATCTTCACCCTTCGTAACGTCGACGACACCGACACCATCAAGCAGTATCTTGCCACACACCAGGTGCGCAACGCAGTGGTGGTGGGTGGCGGATTCATCGGGCTGGAGATGGCCGAGAACCTGCATGCCGCCGGTGCGCAGGTGTCGATCATCGAGATGGCCGACCAGGTGATGGCACCCGTCGACTTCTCCATCGCCTCGCACGTACACCGTCATCTCATGGACAAGGGCGTGGACCTCTACCTACAGCAGGGCGTGGAACGATTCGAGCGCGAAGGCAACAGGCTACGCGTCGTCTATGGTGGCGGCCAAAGCCTCGTGGCCGACCTGGTGCTGCTCTCCATCGGTGTACGGCCCGACACGCTGCTGGCCCGGCAGGCCGGCATCGCACTGGGCGAGCGCGGCATCAAGGTGGATGCCTACCTGCAGACCTCGGCCGAGGATGTGTATGCCGTGGGCGACGCCATCGAGTTCGAACATCCCATCACCCACAAGCCCTGGCTCAACTTCCTGGCCAATCCGGCCAACCGACAGGGGCGCATCGTGGCCGACAACATGGTCTTCGGCAACCACACAGAATATGAGGGTGCCATCGGTACCTCAATCGCCAAGGTGTTCGACATCACCGTGGGAGCCACCGGACTGCCCGCCAAGCAGCTCAGGCAGCTCGGCCTGCCATACCGCAGTTCGACCACGATCTCGGCCTCACATGCCGGCTACTATCCCGGCTCGTTCCAGCTCACCACCAAGCTCACCTTCCATCCCGAGACCGGACAGCTCTACGGGGCACAGTGCGTGGGGCACGACGGTGTGGACAAGCGCATCGACCAGATTGCCCTGCTCATCAAGAAGGGAGGCACCGTCTACGACCTGGTGAGGCTCGAGCACGCCTATGCACCGCCGTTCTCATCGGCCAAAGACCCCATCGCCATCGCGGGCTATGCAGCCAGCAACATCATCAGCGGCGCCATGCCTGTGGTCTACTGGCGTGAGGTGCAGGCATTGAAGGCCGGTGAGGCGTTCCTGCTCGATGTGCGCACCCCCGACGAGTATGCCCTGGGCACCATTGCCGGTGCCGTGAACATACCCCTTGACGACCTGCGCGAGCACATCGACGAGGTGCCGCGCGACAAGCCCGTGGTGATCTTCTGTGCTGTGGGTCTGCGCGGCTACCTGGCCCAGCGCATCCTTCTGGGGCGTGGCTACCGGGATGTGCGCAACCTCTCGGGTGGCTACAAGACCTATGCTTGTGCCACACAAGCCATCGTCAACGGGCCACACGAGGCTGCGGACTGTGTCTGTCAGGTTGAGAAGTCGGTGGAGACACTGCGTATCGATGCCTGCGGACTGCAATGCCCGGGGCCCATCATGAAGCTGAAGAAAGCCGTGGACGGCCTTGCGGCAGGGGCGTGCGTAGAGGTGATTGCCACCGATGCCGGGTTCCCCCGCGACGCGCAGGCCTGGGCCAACAGCACGGGCAATAGGGTGGTGGACGTGAACGACGAGGGTGGATACCACACCGTGACCATCGAGAAGGGGGGAGGGCATTCGGCACCCATGGGTGTGACGCCTGCTCTGCCCGGCAACAAGACGCTGATCATGTTCAGCGACGACCTCGACCGTGCGCTCGCCACCTTTGTGCTGGCCAATGGTGCTGCGGCCACAGGCAAGAAGGTATCGATCTTCTTTACCTTCTGGGGACTCAATGTCATCAAGAAAGAACACAAGCCCCGTGTAAGCAAAGACCTCTTCGGACGGATGTTCTCGTGGATGCTGCCGTCGAGTTCGCGCAAGCTGTCGCTCTCGAAGATGAGTATGCTGGGCATCGGCGACCGCATGATGCGTTACATCATGAAGCAGAAAAATATCGACTCGCTGGAATCGTTGCGCCAGCAGGCACTCGACAACGGGGTGGAGTTCATCGCCTGCCAGATGTCGATGGATATGATGGGCATCCGCAAGGAAGAACTGCTCGACGGCGTGACCATCGGCGGCGTGGCCACCTACATGGAACGCGCCGAGCAGGCCAACGTGAACCTGTTCATCTGATATCGTACCCGCTGCGCATGTTTTCCGAAGTGTTGTACGGCCCGAGGCTTAATCTGTATCGACTCGAAGTAGCTTGTGATTCGACTCGAAGTAGCCTGTGTATCGACTCGAAGTAGCTTGTGATTCGACTCGAAATATGACTGCTCAACGGTAATTTCTGTGTGGCATCACGGCGCTTCGGAGTCAGGAGATCTTTCAGTTCTATCTGACGCTGCATAGCGGACAGCGTCTATTGCGAGAGAAAAAAACACCGCGCCAGCCTCACCCGCCCCTTTGGGGAGGGCTGGGGAGGGGCCCCACTGTTTTTTTTTAAAACACGGAAGACACGGATTTCACAGAAAGCCATCCGGCACATGTCAATAGAGCGAGTGCCGCGTCGCGGCAACTGAAGACACGGAACCTGCGCACCCACCTCACTAGTCTCTTAAACTCTGCGACTCTGCGTACACTAACCAATCAGCTGGGGGCATGCGAGTTTTTTTTTGCACGCAGAGTCGCAGAGTTTTGGGAGATTTTTATTGCTGGCTGGACTGTAAGGCACACAGAGCGGGCCGTCATACGGCCTTGGAGTAAACGGAGGCGGCGCGCGATCACTTCAACCTTACCTGCCCGTGCCCGGAACAAAGATTAAAATATTAAAAGTCTCATTACATTCAACCCCCATCGCGCTAGCCTCTCCCTCCCCCACCGGGGAGGGTTGGGGAGGGGCTCCATCGCGCTAGCCTCTCCCTCCCCCACC
>JBHAFS010000107.1:0-37223 GCA_041856205.1 Prevotella sp. | reverse complement strand
TTTTGCCATCTTTCGGACTCTCTTCGGCTCAAATTGTAAGTTCGCTCAGTCGTTATGCCCGCATAACTCCTTCGCTCACTTGCAATTTGATCTCGAAGATCGTCTCGAAATCTGACAAAGCTAATTAATAGAACCCACCTTTACTTTGTGCCGGACTATAGGCCTGTTCTTCACTCTTGCCCATATTGACAGAATCAGCAAGCAAATAGTTTTCCATGTTGAGAGGTCTTACCATAACTGCTGTTGGATAGGCGTTAACAGGGACGATACCTATCTTGATAAAGCCTATGGCTGCCATTGCCTCACCCTACAATTAAAAAGTAGCCAATACTGGAGCTTTAGGAAAAAATAATGGCAGTGAAATGCACACAAGTCCCTTTTTTTATGTAAGTTTGCAGTATATTTTATCCACAATTTATCACCAAAACTCCAAAAAAGGAAGCGTATGTATCATAAGCTATATATTCTGGCAGTCTTGCTGCTGGTGTGCGGCAGCCTTCACGCGCAGCGTTTTGAACAATATTTCCAGGATAGGACCCTTCGACTCGACTATATCTTCTCCGGTAATCGCCAGACACAACACATTGCCCTCGACGCAATGGCTGTGTCGCCGCGGTGGTATGGCAAGCATGCCCGTCTGACCGAGGTGCCGGTGGAAGGCAACGGACAGGTTACCGTGCGTGACCATAAGACTGGTGAGGTGATCTACCGTAACTCGTTCTCCACACTGTTTCAGGAGTGGCAACAGGAACCCGAGGCATTGCGTGTGGAGCGTTCGTTCGAGAACGTGTTTCTGGTACCCATGCCCAAAGACACTGTCGACATCACCGTCGACCTGCGCGACAACCGGCGACAGGTGCGCACAGCACTGACCCATCAGGTGGTTCCCACCGACATTCTCATCCGACATACCGGCGAACGCTTTGTCACACCCTATGTCACCATCCAGCAGGCAGCCGACACCACGCGCTGCATACATCTGGCCTTCCTGGCCGAGGGCTATCGCGCCGAAGACATGCCGACCTATATTGCCGATGTACACACCGCCGTGGAGGCAATCTTTGCCCACGAGCCGTTCAAGAGCATGAGGCAACGGTTCAATATCGTGGCAGTGAAGTCGGAGTCGGCCGACAGCAGTGCCAGCGAGCCTGGCAAGGGCATCTGGCGCAACACCGCCATGCACGCGCACTGGGATACCAACTACAGCGAACGCTACCTCACCACCACACAACTGAAGGACATGCACGACCTGCTCGACGGCATACCCTACGAGCACATCCTTGTGCTCGTCAACTCTGGCCGGTATGGCGGCGGCGGCATTCTCAATTCATACCTGCTCTCATCCATCCACAACAAATGGTCGAAGCCAGTAGTGGTACACGAGTTCGGTCACAGCTTTGCCGGACTGGCCGATGAGTATGCTTACGAGGACGACGAGGTAGACATCTATCCGCTTGACGTGGAGCCCTGGGAAAAGAACATCACTACCAAGGTAGACTTCCACGGAAAGTGGGAGGATATGATCGGCAAGGACAAGAAGGCCGGGCTCTTCGAGGGCGGCGGGTATAAGATGAAAGGCGTGTATCGCGGATTCTACGACTGTCGTATGCGCACCAACGAGACCCCGGAGTTCTGTCCTGCCTGTCAGCGAGCACTGAGCAATCTGATCAAGTTTTACACAGAGTGAGGTCGAGACTGGAGGACATCGTGCTATATCCTCCACCCTACCATTGCCCAGCTCCATAGACACCCACCATGCCGGCCTGCGTGCCTTGTGGAATGATGGAAAAGAAAAAATAATTAAAATGAAAAAAAGTACAAGAAATATTTGCACGGATGCTAAACAATAACTATCTTTGCAAATAGAAATGATAGCCCACCCGTCAAGGGTTAGCTATAACATAAAAAGATTAGTTTTTTTAGTGGTTAATTTAGTTTTAGTAAGTATTAAGAAGGGAACATGTCGTGAGATAAGTTCCCTTTTTATATGTCTTGACTTGTAGTTAACCCTAATTCCCTAAGAAATAAAGAACAACGAACAGATATGAAAAGAATGTTGCTCCTGCTTGCCGTAGTGATAACGATACTCTCGGCAAACGCTCAAAAACGAGAATTTCGAGGCGCATGGATCCAGTGTGTCAATGGCCAGTTTCAGGGACTGTCGCGCGATGCCATGCAAGCCACATTGATGAGCCAGCTTGATGAACTGCAGAAAGACGGTGTCAACGCCATCATTTTCCAGGTCAGAGCCGAGTGCGATGCGCTCTATCCCAGTAAGCTCGAGCCTTGGAGCCGATACCTCACCGGTCGTCAGGGCCTGGCACCTCAGCCTTATTGGGATCCGCTGGCCTGGATGATCGACCAGTGCCACAAACGTGGCATGGAGCTGCATGCCTGGATCAATCCCTTCAGAGCCAAGACCAAAGGCACCACGCAACTGGCTGCCAACCACGTGGCCAACACCAGGCCGGGCAGCGTGTTCCCGTATGCCGAGCAACTCATTCTCGACCCTGCCACGACAGAGAACCGCGATTATATCTGCCGCGTGGCCGATGACATCGTGAGTCGCTACGACATCGACGGATTCCATATCGACGACTATTTCTACCCCTACCCTGCCCCCGGCGAGATTATCCCCGACCAAGAGGCTTTCCGACGCGACCCGCGCCGATTCAAGAATATTGGCGACTGGCGTAGAGACAATGTAAACGTGTTTGTGAAGCAACTCAGTGAGACCATCCATCAGCGCAAGCCATGGGTGAAATTCGGCATCTCACCCTTCGGCATCTACCGCAACCAGAAGAGCGACCCCGCCAACGGCTCTGCCACCAACGGCCTGCAGAACTATGACGACCTCTACGCCGATGTGCTGCTGTGGGTGAACAATGGATGGGTGGACTATTGCGTGCCGCAGCTCTACTGGCAGATAGGTCATTCAGCTGCCGATTACGAGACACTCATCAAATGGTGGGACAAGCATGCCTCGAACCGTCCGCTGTTTATCGGCGAGGACGTGGAGCGCACGGTGAAATATGCAGACCTGCGCAATCCCAACAGCAACCAGATGCCTGCCAAGTTTGCCCTCCATCGACAGATGCACCATGTAGACGGCACAGTGCTGTGGTATGCCAAGGCTGTGGCCGACAATGTAGGCAACTATGGCTCCATGCTCCGCACGGTGTACTGGAAGTCGCCTGCCCTGCAGCCCCTCATGCCATTCATCGACAACAAGAGTCCCAAGAAACCCCGCAAGGTGAAAGCCGTGTGGACCAGCGACGGTTATATGCTGTTCTGGCAAAAGCCCAAGAGCAAGAAATGGAATGATGAGGTGACCAAGTTTGTGGTCTACCGCTTTGCCGATGGCGAAAGCATCAACCTCACTGACGCATCGAAGATCATTGCCGTGACACCCAACGAGATGATTAAACTGCCATACGACAAGGGGCAGCAGAAATACCAATACATCGTGACCGCTCTCGACCGCATGTCAAACGAAAGCAAGGCCAAGAAGGTGAAAGTGAAGCTCTGAACTGCATTATTGACCTCACAGACGGGGCCTATTTGTCTACGACAGAACGACATGGCTTCGATTAATTGGTATTTCACAACTCGGCACTATCCACTTTACCGTATGTCTTCATGCAGGCAGAATCAGAGAAACAAGATGGTTAAAGGGTGGTATATTTGGTTGTTCGAGATAAAATGTGTAATTTTACAACGAATTATTGAACTAAGATTATGGCTTACAATTTATTAAAAGGTAAAAGGGGTATTGTATTCGGAGCCCTGAATAACATGTCTATCGCTTGGAAAGTGGCAGAACGCTGTTCCGAAGAAGGTGCCAGCATCGTACTGAGCAACACCGAGATGGCATTGCGTATGGGTGAACTGAATGAACTTGCTGAGAAAATCAATGCGCCGGTTATCGCTGCCGACGCTACCAACTATGAAGATTTGGAGAACGTCTTTACCAAAGCACAAGAGCTGCTTGGCGGAAAAATCGACTTCGTATTACATTCCATCGGCATGAGTCCCAACGTGCGCAAGCATCGCACCTACGATGACCTCGACTACAACTGGTTCAACAAGACACTCGATATCTCGGCGCTCTCGTTCCATAAGATGTTGCAGGCTGCCAAGAAACTCGATGCCATTGCCGAAAATGGCTCGGTGGTGGCACTTACTTACGTGGCTTCGCACCGCACCTTCTTTGGTTACAACGATATGGCTGACGCCAAGAGCCTCCTGGAGAGCATCGCACGCAGCTTCGGCTACATCTATGGCCGCGAAAAGAACGTGCGCATCAACACCATCTCACAGTCGCCCACCGAGACTACAGCAGGAAAGGGCATCAAGGATATTGATAACATGATGGACTTTGCCGATAAGATGTCACCGTTGGGCAACGCATCTGCCGACGAATGTGCCGACTACTGTGTCGTGATGTTCAGCGACCTTACGCGCAAGGTTACCATGCAGACCCTTTTCCACGATGGGGGTTTCTCCAACATGGGTATGAGTCTGAGGGCCATGAACCAGTACAGCAAGTCGCTTGAGGAATACAAAGACGAGAACGGAAACATCATTTACGGATAATGCATGCACACATAGGGCGAGCATGAACAGGTGCCATGCCTGAGCTACGACCCGTCCGCTATCCGCACGAAAACCGATTGTGTCTTGAACGACACACCTACTCATGGAGCATTGCCACGCGCAATGCTCTTTTTTTATGGTTTCCATTCGCCGTGTGCAATGCTTTTGGGGTGGCAAGCGGTCCATTTTAAGGTGGGTTCTATTAATTACCACCGAAAAAAACAAAATAAAAACATGGGGTACGTTTTGCCGTATTTCAGACTCTCTTAGGTTCAAATAGCAAATGGCCTCAGCCGTTATGCCCGCGTAACTCCTTCGTTCACTTGCAATTTGACCTCGAAGACAGTCTCGAAATCAGACAATGCTAATGAATAGAACCCACCTTAAGCGCATCGTTTCATAAGTCTGAAGAGTATGAACGGCATATCGGTCACTCCCTCTGAACTTCGCCCTGCATGAGATCAGGCAGCAACCCTTGCTGGTATGGTTTCAGCAAATGGTCAGTCATAGCAACCGATTCGTCCGCTTTCATGCAGCCACACGACAGTTCTCCTGCCTCCAGGGCACCGTGATGGCACGCAGTGATTGCCGTCGGGCCATCATATTTCCACTCGAACCACATTCTGCTTCGACTCGAACCACATTCTACTTCGACTCGAACCACACTCTGCTTCGACTCGAACCACACTTCGGAAAGCATGTGCTGCATGAGCGTCGGCTATGGTGCAGTGGCATCAAACACATCGAACCAGCCTGCCAGAAGACTGGTTTACCAGAAGCGCAGAACGCATGACCCAGCCACACACCACCATGCCGCCAAGCCGTTGGCGGCTCAGCATAGCGAGGAGAGGGACATACGGTTCTGCCGGTACAGGTTGATGGGATCGAAGCGGTGGAAGCGACTGCGGCCACCGGGTTTCATCCGCAACGTCCTTTTTGCAGGTTCGCAGGTGACTAAAAAAGAGGATGTGCCTGAGCACACCCTCTTGACCGTATTCGTCAAGACTGCATAACAGTCTGTACTATCAGCTTATTAAGCCTCCTCGCCCCACTCTTCCTTGCTCTTGCGAACATAGGACATGTAGCGCTGCTTGGCCATGTTCTCAGCCTCCTTGAACAGCTCCTCGGCCTCGGTGGGATAAGCCTTGGCTACAGAAGAGTAGCGCACCTCACCCATGAGGAAGTCGCGGAAGTTGTCCCAGTTGGGAGCCTTCGAGTCGAGCTGGAACGGGTTCTTGCCCTCGTCGGCCAGTCTCGGGTCGAAGCGCCACAGGTGCCAGTAACCGCACTCTACGGCCAGAGCCTCCTCACGCTGTGAGGTACCCATGCTGCGCTTGCCGTTCTTGGTACCCTTGATACCGTGGTTGATACACGGAGCATAGGCAATGACGAGTGAGGGTCCGGGATATGCCTCGGCCTCGCGGATGGCCTTCAAGGTCTGGGCGTTGTCGGCACCCATGGCGATCTGTGCTACATACACATAGCCGTAGGTGGCCTGCATCAGACCGAGGTCCTTCTTGCGTACACGCTTACCCTGGGCGGCAAACTGAGCGATGGCGCCGAGCGGAGTCGACTTCGACGACTGACCACCAGTGTTTGAGTACACCTCGGTATCGAGCACGAGGATGTTCACGTCCTCACCGGTCGACAGCACGTGGTCGAGACCACCGTAACCGATGTCGTAAGAGGCACCGTCGCCACCGATGATCCACTGACTGCGCTTCACCAGATAGTGGTCGAGCGTCTTCAGCTCGGTGCAGATGGGGCAGCCTTCCTCGGCACCCTTGGCAATCCAAGGCTTCAGCTCTGCGGCGGCAGCCTTTGAGGCATCAGCGTCATCCTTGCCGGCGAGCCACTTCTCGGCAGCAGCCTTGAAGCCCTCGGGAGTATGCTCCTGAGCCATGCCCTCGTTGAGCAGCACAGTGATGCGCTCACGCATCTTCTTATTTCCAAGAGCCATACCCAGACCGAACTCACAGAAGTCCTCAAACAACGAGTTGTCGAAGGCAGGACCGTGACCATCGGCATTGGTGGTATACGGCGTAGAAGGAATAGAGGCAGAGTAGATCGAAGAACAACCTGTAGCGTTCGAAATCATCTCACGGTCACCGAAGAGCTGAGAGATGAGCTTCACGTAAGGTGTCTCACCACAGCCTGCACATGCACCTGAGAACTCGAACAGCGGCTGAGCGAACTGTGAGTTCTTGGGGCTCTGCTTGATGTTGACAAGATTCTGCTTGGAAGCAACATTGTTGGCCATGTAGAGCCAGTTCTTGGCCTCCTGCTGCATCTTGGGGTCGTCTACGTTGAGAGGCACCATCTTGAGCGCCTTGTCGATCTCACCGGTCTCCTTGTTCTTTTTGCCCGGGCATACATCGGCACAGTTGCCGCAGCCCAGACAGTCGAGCACAGCCACCTGGATGCGGAACTGCATGCCCTTCAGCTCCTTGGGGGCCACCACGTCGAGCGTCTTCACATTGGCACCAGCAGCCTCTTGCTCATCGAGGACAAAGGGACGGATGGTAGCGTGAGGACAAACGAAGGCACACTTGTTACACTGGATACAGTTGTCAGAGTTCCACTCGGGTACGAAGGCGGCTACGCCACGCTTCTCCCATGAAGAAGTACTGTTCAACCATGTACCGTCAACGGTGCCGTGCTTCACGAAGTCAGAAACCTTCAGCAGGTCACCTGCCTGTGCGTTGATGGGGCGTACCAGCTCTTTCACGAATGCGGGTGCACCATCGTCAACGATCTCGTCATCGGGAAGGTTGGCCCATGCGGGATCAACGGCCAGCTCCTTATACTCACCACCGCGATCAACAGCAGCATAGTTCAGGTTCACCACGTCCTCACCCTTCTTGCCGTACGACTTCACGATGAATGCCTTCATCTGCTCGATAGCCAGGTCGATTGGAATAACCTCCGTGATACGGAAGAATGCTGACTGCAGGATGGTGTTGGTGCGGTTGCCCAGTCCGATCTCCTGACCAATCTTGGTGGCGTTGATGGTGTACACCTTGATATTGTGCTGTGCCCAGTAGCGCTTCACCTTGTTGGGCAGGAACTTCACAAGCTCCTCGCCCTCGAAGATGGTGTTGAGCAGGAAGGTGCCGTTGTCGCGAAGACCACGGGTCACATCATACATGTGCATATAAGCCTGTACGTGGCAAGCCACGAAGTTAGGCGTGTTCACCTGATAGGTCGAATGGATGGGCTCGTCACCGAAACGCAGGTGCGAGCAGGTGAAACCACCCGACTTCTTGGAGTCGTAAGAGAAGTAGGCCTGGCAGTACTTGTCGGTGTTGTTACCGATAATCTGCACCGAGTTCTTGTTGGCACCTACCGTACCGTCAGAACCCAGACCATAGAACTTGGCCTCGAAGAGCGAGTCGCTGCCCATCGGGATCTCCTCAACCTCGGGAAGTGAGGTGAATGTCACGTCGTCTACGATACCCACGGTGAAGTGGTTCTTGGGCATAGGCATCTCCAGGTTGTTGAACACGGAGATAATCTGTGCGGGAGTGGTGTCGTAAGAACCCAAACCGTAACGGCCTCCCACGATGAGCGGCTTGCGGGGATCCTCATAGAGGGCCGACTTCACGTCGAGGTACAGCGGTTCGCCCTCTGCGCCCGGCTCCTTGGTACGGTCGAGCACGGCAATGCGCTTCACAGTGTCGGGGATGGCCTTGCGGATAGCCTCCACAGAGAACGGACGATAGAGGTGTACGGCAACCATACCCACCTTCTTGCCCTGCTTGGTCAGGTAGTCGATGGCCTCGCGGGCAGCCTCGGTGGCAGAACCCATCAGCACGATGATATTCTCGGCATCCTTCGCACCATAGTAGTTGAAGAGGTGATACTCACGGCCGGTGATCTTGGAGATCTCGCCGAGATACTGCTCCACAACCTCAGGCACACGATCGTAGTACTCGTTGCTAGCCTCGCGGTGAGCGAAGAATGTCTCAGGGTTCTCGGCAGTACCGCGGGTCACGGGACGCTCAGGCGTGAGCGCACGGTCGCGGAAACGCTTGAGGTCTTCGGGGTCGAGCAGCTTGCCTACTGCCTCCTCATCGATGGCCTCGATCTTGTGATACTCGTGAGAAGTGCGGAAACCATCAAAGAAGTTGATGAAAGGCACCGAGGTCTTCAGCGTGGCCAGATGGGGCACGGCAGAGAGGTCCATCACCTCCTGCACAGAGCCAGAGCAGAACATGGCAAAGCCAGTCTGACGGCAAGCCATCACATCCTGGTGGTCGCCGAAGATGCTCAGGGCATGAGAAGCCAGTGTACGGGCCGACACGTGGAACACGCAAGGCAGGAGCTCACCGGCAATCTTGTACATATTGGGGATCATCAGCAGCAGACCCTGCGAGGCAGTGAACGTCGTTGTCAGGGCACCAGCCTGCAGCGAACCGTGAACGGCACCTGCGGCACCGGCCTCCGACTGCATCTCCTGCACAGAGACAGTCTGACCGAACATGTTCTTGCGACCTTTGGCTGACCACTCGTCAACGTGCTCGGCCATCGGTGAAGACGGAGTGATGGGGTAGATAGCAGCGACCTCACTAAACATGTAGCTTACATGAGCGGCGGCGGTATTACCATCACAAGTCATGAATTTCTTTTCTTTTGCCATTTGTTTTAAAATAAAGTTTATAATGTTCTTGTTAATTGCTCTCGAATTATCAAAACGAATGAGATCAATAAAGAAACCCGAACAGCCACAGCGGAATCTGGTTGCCGTGGCCCACCTCGGTGTTGTATCGGGCGTATATGGTTTCGCTGTTATAGCGTTGCTTTCCCGTGGTATGGGCATCGCATACATGGAATCGCAGGCTGTCGTCGATGATGTAGACCTGCGGCTTAGCCCCTTGGTTCACCTTGTGGTCTTTCCATAGTGAGTTCACAAAGAACGTCTCGTTCACATCCTGCTCATCCACCTTAATGGGATAGATGGCATACATCAGGTTGGAGTTGTGCATCATCACCTTGGCAGGTTTCTTCGGAAAGTCCTGGCCCTCGTTATAAATGATGTTGGTCAGGCGTGCATCGGCCAGATACTTGATATAGTTCATCACCGTAGCCCGGCTGGTGGAAATCTGATGTGCCAGCATACTGATGTTGGGAGCCTGCGGACCGTCTACGGCGAGCAGGTAGAACAACTTCTTGATCTTGGTGAGGTATTTCAGCTCTATCTGCTTGATGAGCAGGATGTCCACCTCGGTCATCATGTTCATCGTCTTGAGTAGGTTCTCGGTGAAGTTGCGGTTCTCTAGAAAGAATGGATAGAAGCCATGGTGCAGATAATCGTCGAAATATTTCTGCGGACTCACCTGCGGGAGGATCTTCTTGACGATGGCTTCGTGGTTGTTGATGATCTCATCAAGCGTATAGGGCTGGAAATGACTGCCTGTCTTGAGGTTCAGGAACTCGCGGAACGAGAATCCCCTGAGGTTGTAGCTTTTGACAATGCCGTTGAGCTCGGGGTTCTCCTCTTTCAGCCGCATCACGCTCGAGCCCGTGAAAACAATCTTCAGTTGCGGAAACAAGTCATAGCAACGGCGTAGCTCCCTACTCCAGTTAGGCTGCTTGAACACCTGGTCAATGAGCAGCACCTTACCACCCTGACTGACGAAATCGTGTGCAAAGTCAGCAATGCCGCGCCCCTGGAAGTAGAAATTGTTCATGTTCACATACAGGCACTGGCGGTCGTCCTTACCAAAATTCTCCTTGGCATACTGTAAGAGGAAAGTGGTCTTGCCCACTCCACGAGTGCCTTTGATACCAATCATACGTTCATTCCAGTCGATCTCGTCCATAAGGCCGCGACGCACGGGGACATTGGTATGTTCAACAAGGTAGGCGTGGGTGCGAAAAAAGGCTTCCATCATCTTACTTCTTTATTTTCGGATCTTGTTTTATATATCAAGCGCAAAGATACTACTTATTTTTATAATTGCAAAGTCAAGATTACAAAAGTTTTGTTTTTTAGTTTTTTTTGCACAACACCCATTCTCCCTTTGTCCGAGGCTTGTTTTTCTTTTGTACCTTTGCTGCCGTATATTATACGAACAATGAGAAAAGTGATCAGAATACATATCTTCAATCCCGAACACGATGTGGCGCTGGCCGCCCATCGCCAGCGATTCACGCCTTCACATGCCTGCCGACAGATCCGTCACGACCTGGGCTTCTTACCCGCTCTATGGGCACAGCCCGGAGACATCGTGCTCACCGACGACACCGAGGCTGCACAGGAGGCTTTCCGCCATCTGGGCGTGAAGACCCAGTCCTCGTTCATCGACTGGCAGACACTCCGGCGCACGGCGGCCGCACTGACGGCCGACGCCCAGCTGGAGGTTTGCCCCTGGGGGTGGGACGCCTACCTGCGCCGACAACTATCCGATGCCAACATTCCCGCAGCTCTCCTGCCCAGCGACGAACAGCTGGAGACCATCCGGTCGATGAGCCACCGGTCGTGGGGCGCACACCATCTGCTTGCTCCGCTGCGCCACCTGCCCGACACGGTGGGTGAGTCGTTTGAGGTGCATCATATCGATGACCTTCGCGACCTTCTGGCCGCGCATCCCCGACTGGTGCTCAAAGCTCCCTGGAGCAGCAGCGGACGGGGCATTCGTTATGTGTCGATCCGGCAGAGCGGCACCGGCGAGGGCGGGCAGCCCCTGTCGTCCCACCTGACCGGATGGGCGGGTCATGTGCTGTCAAAGCAGGGCAGCCTTGTGGCCGAACCCTACTACGACAAGGTGCTCGACTTCGGCATGGAGTTCGTGAGCCACGGCAATGGCCGGGTGACCTACAGCGGACTGTCGGTATTCCATACCAAGAACGGTGCCTATACGGGAAATCTACTTGACGACGAAGAAGATAAGTTGCAGAATATCAGTAGATATATACCATCATCGTTGATTCACCAGACGAACGACGCTATCTCCCGAATACTGGCTGAAAAACTCGGCGGAGCATACGCCGGGCCACTGGGGGTCGACATGATGGTGGTGCAGCAGGACGGCCGTCTGTTGCTGCACCCCTGCGTTGAGCTCAACCTGCGCTGCACCATGGGCCATGCCGCCCTGGCGCTGGCCGACCGCCTGTCACCCTCGGCCAACAAACGCGTCATGCGCATCACCTATACCGACAAGTATCGCTTGCAGGTGCAATACCCTCACGACCCTCAGGCCGACTCCGTGTCCTCCGAATAGCGGCCGCCCCCGCCCCTTACACATCAAGCCAACCCATACATATCAAATCAAGTCTGCCCTGACATATAATATAAGGTGGAGGTCAGCAATCATATTCGGCGAAAAGGCTTACATTATCGCCACATGACAGCGACCAGAGTGTTAAATAACTATAAATATTGAATGTCGCCTACGCGCGAATGTGTTCATATTCTGGCAATTATAGTACCTTTGCACCCGATTTTGAGAGGAATGGCGAGCCATTGCCTCCTATATATCATAAAGTCAAACTTTATTAATTTATTTACATTTTTATTTTATGTCAGATTTTAAGAACGTTCAGCCGTTGGACAGCTTCGATTGGGAAGAGTTCGAGAATGGCGCAGCAGCAGGTGTCAACAAGGAAGACCTTGAGAAAGCCTACGACGAAACCCTGAACAAGATTCAGGAGCACGAGGTTGTTGAGGGTACAGTAATCTCGGTAGACAAGAAAGAGGTTGTTGTCAACATCGGCTACAAGAGCGACGGCATCATCCCCGCTTCTGAGTTCCGTTACAATCCTGAGCTGAAGGCCGGCGATAAGGTCGAGGTTTATGTTGAGGATCAGGAAGACAAGAAGGGTCAGCTCGTCCTCTCTCACAAGAAGGCTCGCCTGAGCAAGAGCTGGGATCTCATCAACAAGGCCCTCGAGGATGATGAGGTGATCCAGGGTTACATCAAGTGCCGCACCAAGGGCGGTATGATTGTGGATGTATTCGGTATCGAGGCCTTCCTCCCGGGCAGCCAGATTGACGTTCACCCCATACGCGACTACGACGTGTTCGTAGGCAAGACCATGGAGTTCAAGGTTGTGAAGATCAACCAGGAGTTCCGCAATGTTGTTGTGTCTCACAAGGCCCTCATCGAGGCCGAGCTCGAGGCACAGAAGAAAGAAATTATCTCTCACCTGGAGAAGGGTCAGGTACTCGAGGGTACCGTCAAGAACATCACCTCTTACGGTGTGTTCGTCGACCTCGGCGGTGTGGACGGACTCGTACACATCACAGACCTCTCTTGGGGCCGCGTAAGCGATCCGCATGAGGTGGTGACCCTCGACGAGAAGATCAAGGTGGTGATTCTCGACTTCGACGAAGAGAAGAAGCGCATCGCCCTCGGTCTGAAGCAGCTCACTCCGCACCCATGGGATGCCCTCGACGGCGAGCTCAAGGTGGGCGACCACGTGAAGGGCAAGGTTGTCGTGATTGCCGACTACGGTGCATTCGTTGAGATCCAGCCCGGCGTAGAGGGTCTGATCCACGTCAGCGAGATGTCATGGAGCCAGCACCTGCGTTCTGCACAGGAGTTCCTGCACGTGGGCGACGACGTAGAGGCAGTGATCCTCACCCTCGACCGTCAGGAGCGCAAGATGTCACTCGGCATCAAGCAGCTCAAGGAAGACCCATGGGAGACCATCGAGAACAGATACCCCATGGGCAGCAAGCACACCGCCAAGGTGCGCAACTTCACCAACTTCGGTATCTTCGTAGAGCTCGAAGAGGGTGTAGACGGCCTGATCCACATCTCTGACCTGTCATGGACCAAGAAGGTGAAGCATCCTTCAGACTTCACCACCGTTGGTGCCGACATCGAGGTAGTGGTGCTCGAGATCGACAAGGAGAACCGTCGTCTGAGCCTTGGCCACAAGCAGCTTGAGGACAATCCTTGGGACATCTACGAGACGGTTTACACACCTGGCTCTGTTCACGAGGGCAAGATCACCGAGATGATGGACAAGGGTGCAGTCATCACGCTCAACGAGGGCGGTGAGGGCTTTGCCACTCCGAAGCACCTGCAGAAGGAAGACGGCTCGCAGGCCAAGCAGGGCGAGGAGCTCTCATTCAAGGTCATCGAGTTCAACAAGGAGACCCGTCGCATCATCCTCTCTCACTCTCGTACCTTCGAGGAGGGTAAGGATGAGGTTAAGACTCGCCGTCACGCTGCTCCCAGCGCTCGCAAGCAGAGCACTGATGCACCCGTGATCAACAATGTGGCTGCCGGTACCTCTCTGGGCGACCTCGACGTGCTGGCCAAGCTGAAGGCTGACCTCGACAAGAAGTAAGATTATCACAGTCAATATTCCAACGGGCTGCCTCCATCAGGAGACAGCCCGTTTTCTTTTCCCACCCGTATTGCCGCCGCGTTGCCTGCACAGAGACGGTTGCAACGCCTTGCCGGCAAGTATTATATAATAGATGTTAATGGCAAGAAAATAATGGGCCATGAGGCCACATTTTCAGTTATTTTCGTTACCTTTGCAGCCGATTTAACACATCACTTGTTTCTGTTCTGGAAACAATTTTATTTCAATAACATTCATTATACTTTTATATGTATAGCAAAGACGAATTATTATCTAAAAGTATCTCTGAGCTCGGAGATATTGCGAATAACCTTGGTCTTACCGTGCAAAATGAAGCCTCACAAGATGAGCTGATGTATGCTATTCTAGACAAACAAGCAGAAGATGAGGGTAACAAGAACCCGATGGGTGCCACTAAACACAAACGCACACGAATTGTCAGAAAAGAAACAGACAGAGTTTACTCGGTGAAAGGCAAAGAAGGCGAGAATTTCGATACCAAGAAATCTATGCAGGCTGCCGAACATCCACAACTCTTCAAGGATATGCCAAAGCAGGAACCACAGGACGAACAGCCGGCACAGGCCGAAGAGACAGCCCCCGACGTGAAGGAACTGGTGAAGCAGCTCATGTCGCTGCCCAAGCACCGTGGTCCCAAAACCAAACGTGAGCGTGAGCTCATTGCCGAGATAGAGGCCATCAAGGGCCCCGACTACCTGCAGGAATTGCAGCAAGCAGAAGCAGGAGAAGACGAGCAGGTGCCCACCCCCTCTCTGGCTGACGAGGCCACGGCCCAAGAAGAGGCTGTGCCCGAGGACGCCGAGTCTGGCATCAACTTCATCCCCGAAGCAACCTTTGCCGTGGGCAACGACAATGGAGAGCCACAGGCCGACAACGAGATGCTCGCCCGCCTGCAGGCCAAGATCAATGCGCACAACGAGGCTGCCAACGACAATCAGCCTGAGGCCACAGCGCTGGCCGACGGCATCTGGACCGGAGACCCAGGCGACGGCACCGACTTCATCCCCGTGGTTGACCTTCCCATCGAGGATCGTGGCTTGACGCCCAACTACGATATGTTCGACAACCCCACCACCCCGTTCCCGCAGCCGGTAGCCCCCACCTACCAGCACCAGCAGCCGCAGGTGCAGGCCAGCAACGCTCCGGTCATCGAGTTCAACGACATCATCTCGGCCAACGGCGTGCTCGAGATCATGCCTGACGGCTATGGCTTCCTGCGTTCGAGCGACTACAACTACCTCTCCTCGCCCGACGACATCTATGTGTCGAGCAACCAGATCAAGCACTATGGCCTGAAGACCGGCGACGTGGTGCAGTGCTATGTGCGCCCGCCGCACGAGGGTGAGAAGTATTTCCCCCTGACCAGCATCGACAAGATCAACGGCTGCACGCCAGCTGAGATACGCGACCGTGTGCCCTTCGAGCACCTCACACCTCTCTTCCCCGAAGAGAAGTTCTCGCTCTGCGGCGACCGCGCCACCACCAACCTTTCTTCCCGCATCGTCGACCTGTTCTCGCCCATCGGCAAGGGTCAGCGTGCGCTCATCGTGGCCCAACCCAAGACGGGTAAGACCATCCTGATGAAGAATATCGCCAACGCCATCGCCGCCAACCATCCCGAGGCCTACCTCATGATGCTGCTCATCGACGAGCGCCCTGAGGAGGTCACCGACATGGCCCGCACGGTGAACGCCGAGGTCATTGCCTCGACCTTCGACGAGCCTGCCGAGCGTCATGTCAAGATTGCCGGCATCGTGCTCGAGAAAGCCAAGCGCATGGTGGAATGTGGCCACGACGTGGTGATCTTCCTCGACTCCATCACCCGTCTGGCGCGCGCCTACAACACCGTGTCGCCGGCCAGCGGCAAGGTGCTCACCGGTGGTATCGATGCCAACGCCCTGCAGAAGCCCAAGCGATTCTTCGGTGCTGCGCGCAACATCGAGGGTGGCGGCTCGCTCACCATCATCGCCACGGCACTCATCGACACGGGTAGCAAGATGGACGAGGTGATCTTCGAGGAGTTCAAGGGCACAGGCAACATGGAGTTGCAGCTCGACCGCTCGCTCAGCAACAAGCGCATCTTCCCGGCTGTCAACCTCGTGGCATCGAGCACCCGTCGCGACGACCTGCTGCAAGACAAGACCACGCTCGACCGCATGTGGATCCTGCGCAAGTATATTGCCGACATGAACCCCATCGAAGCCATGAACACCGTGCATGGCCGCATGGAGAGCACGCGCGACAACGCAGAGTTCCTGCTGTCGATGAACGGATAACCTTCCTACGCCCTTTCCCCGGCCTAGGCACGGGGAAAGGCAGTAGGCTGCAGACAGGCAGTTCACCATCGACGGCAAGAGGATGCCAGCCACCAGGCCGGCATCCTCTTGCCGTTTGCTGTTTATATAAGTCTGCGGTGCGGCTGGCAACAATCCGCCCCACCAACACTCCAACCCATTACCCCGCCAACGTCTGCATCACCAGGTCGACCATGAGCTTGCGGTCTACATCGGGCACCTCATATTTTTCAAGGATATCGCTGTCGGTTGCCAGCTTGTAAAAAAGCAGATAGCGAGGGTCGTAGCCATCCCCATGGGGCGTGGCATCGAGATAGTTCTTCATCAGCCCCACCGCCTCGACGATATTGCCCATAAACCACTTGCAGTAGGCGGCATTGAGATAATCGGCCGGTGCCTGGTCGGTTCCCGAGAGAATCTCGCCATAGAGCTTGTCGGCCTGTTCGATGTCTTTCAACCATAGCTGTCCCCATGCCATGGCCCGTTTGATATTGAGGTCGTCGGGGTATTCGTACACCAGTCTGAAGAGCGTCTTCACCCCCTCTTCGGCGTTGCCGTAGTTGATGAGCGAGATGGCCAGGTTAAGGGCGTAGCTGCGGTTGTCGGGATAGTGGTCGGCCAACCACTTGTATTGCTCTGCCGCATCTTCGTAGGATTCGTCATAGAAACTGGCCAACGCATTGCCCTTTCGCGCCTTGACATTCTCGGGCTCAAGCTCACACACATGCGCATAGGTGGCCTGTGCCTCGAGGTAGCGACCGTTGTGCATGGCCAGCGTGGCCTTCATCATCAGGTCATCGATGTTGTCGGGATCGAAATAGGCATCGTGCAACGAGGCCAGACTGTTATAACGCTCCTGTTTGAGCAGGAACTTCTGCACGTTGCGGGCCTCGTGCTCCAGCTTGGCTCGATAGATCTCGCTGTCCATGAAGAGGTGTCCCTGCGGACTGTCAAACGGGTCGGGGAACGCCTTGCGGCGGTCGCTGAGCCTGAAGAAACGATAGAGGTCCTGCAGGTACATGCGGCGAACGAGCGACGGCTCGTTCTGGTCGATGTCATCACCACCGGCAATCTCCATCGAGGCCCCACCGCTGAGCAGCATGTCGCGGATGTTGCCGGGCAGGTTGCCGAAGACGTTTGAGATGCCCAGGGCAAAGCTGTATTTGTCGGAATCGCAGAATGGCCCGGCCTGGAACAGCTGTTTCATCATGCCCGACGACAGCAGGGCCACCGGCAGATGCGACAGCTGCGGATGCTCGAGATAGAACGGCATGAACCAGTTGCACAGGGTGTAGAAGAACGGGAATCGCTTCATCTGCGAGAATCCGCCGAAATAGATGTCGGCTCCCTGCTTGCGCATGTCGTTCATCTTGCGTATGCTCTGCTCCAACTCCTCCATCTTGCGGTCGTCGGCGTCGGGATGCAGGATGTCTTGCAAGGGGTCTTCCATCTTCTCGCGGATACCGAAACGGGTGATCTCGAGGTTCTGGTTCTTGAGCAGCGTAGGCATGATGTCGTGCTGCAGACGGGCGTTGTCACGCTCAGAATTCTGACAATACACCACCTGCATCTGCAGCTCTTGCATTTCGTGGCGCACCATCTGGTGATCGAGCAGGTGGTGGACCTGTTCACCTATCTGGCTGAACAGCTCGGGGGTGTCGTCGTCGAGGGCAAACACCCATCCCACCAACGCCCGCTGCCTCACCTTCACATCGGTGGCCTGGCTGTAAATCTGCAGCATGGCCAGCAGTTTCTCGGGATCGACGATGTTCATGGCCGAAAGCATCATGGCCGTTACCATCACCTGCGCGTCGGCCGTGTCGATCGTGGGCGAGAGCACCAGGGCGGTCATCTGCTGGGCGAAGTCGTGCGACCACTGGGGCGAGAATACCAGATCCTCGAACAGCGTCTGCACATACTGATGGTGTTCGGCATATATCTCTTGCTGCTTCGCTGCCCGCGTGTCTTCGGGTTCAAGCGAGAGCAGGGCCACGTCAGAGACGAAGGCCTCTAGCCTGCGACGGGTGCCGTCGAGGTCGACCGGCGGCTCCGACAGCCGGCGACTGGTCATCGAGGCATCGTTCACTCGGCGGTAGGCCAGCTCCAGATCACCTAAAAAACGATAGAGCCGGCACAGCAGACTGTGGTAGAGCTGTGGCCTGCGGTCGTCCTGGTAGCCCTTGAGCATGAAGTCGCGCATGAGCACATAGTCGTTTTCGATCTCGTCGAGCTGTCCGGCCCCGGCAAACCTGCTGAAGGCCGACACGAAACGGCGCGTGCGCCGCAGTGCATCGTCAAGCTCGCCCAAAGTGGCCAGGGCGTGCCTGATGAGCCTGAGCTCGTTCCATGTTGACTTGTCGTTATGTGTATTATAGCTGTCTATTGTCATGAGTGAGGGATATACGTGTTGAGTTAATTCCAATAGCGCCGTGCCCTGTTCACATCCTGTGGGCGAGGCGGCGCAGCGTGCAGGTATTTCAGGTTGGGCAGCGTGTCAAGCGCCTTTTGGCCGACTGACATGTATTTCTCGATGACCCGCGCATAGTGGCGCACGCCGTTCTTGTTGATGGAGTCGCACTGCGCGTTATACACCTCTACAAAGCGCTTGAGCTGTTGCTGCCGCGTCTTGTCTTTCAGGGCTTTCTCCCTAAAGGCGATGACGCCCGGATGGAAGCCCTTGTCGCGGCTGTCCATCAGCACAGGGTTCTTATATAGGCGTGCCTGCGTAGCCTGCGGCTCGGTGAACATTGCGGCATCTATTTCGTTGTTGAGCAACATGCGCAGCCTGATGGTCACGTCGTTGATCTGTACCCGGTACACCTCGTTCTTCGGCTTGACGCTGTCGATGGCCAGCTGGGCCAGATAGTCGGTAACCGAAAAGCGTGTCATGGCTATCATCTTGTCGGACAGCTGCTTAATGTCCTTCACACGCGAGAGGCGGTTGGTGATGAGCTGCCAATAGGCATTCGTAGCCGCCACGTAGCGCAGCGGTGTGCCGCGCTTCTGCAGGCGCTCGGCGCGTATGAGGTCGGTGACGAATCCCTCCACATATCCGCCCTCGATGAGGGTGTCGCCATCCAGTTGCGAGGTGCGCATCCTGAGATGCACGTCCACGCCATGGGCTTGGAAGGCACTGTCGTCGTAGGCAATGAACAGGGGCAGGCAGTCCATCGTGGGGGTGGTGGCAATCTTCAGCGCGGCAGAGTCTTGGCGCGCCAGTTCGCGCTGCTGGGCCTTCGTCATGCGCTGCTTCTGCTCATACGACTGTCCACATGACACGATGAGCAGGCCGAGGAGCAATGGTAGAATATGTAAAATATGCTTTTTCATCTTATTGCAAAGTTAGTGAATTCTACGCACAATCGCTTGTTTTGTCACGGGTTTTTATAGTTATTTAGAGCCTTGACACATCCGTGGGCCCGAGGCTCGCGGGCGGCGGGCTGTCAGCCATCTGCCCCTACCCTGCCACCGTTGCCGCCACCACCGCAGCCCTATCGTGTCGCCCGCAGAGCCTTGCGGCACGGCCAAAACACCGAGAAGGGCTCACGGCCAGCCCCCTGCCACGTTCTGGTTCCAGTCGAAGCAGAGTCTGGTTCCAGTCGAAGCAGAGTCTGTTTCCAGTCGAAGCAGAGTCTGATTCCAGTCGAAGCAGAGTCTGATTCTAGTCGAAACAGAGTCGGTATACACCGCTGCCACACTGCCGCAGGGCTGCGATGAGTTGACGGCAGAGGCGCTCTGGTTTGACGTAGGGGCATCGGAAAAGCGGCGAAAAGTGCGCGGGTGTCAGATAAAAACGGTAACTTTGCAATATATACCCACTCAAAACATTCAACACGCACATGGCAAAAGACAAGACGATGTATGTATGCAGCAACTGCGGCTACGAGTCGGCCAAATGGCTGGGCAAGTGTCCGTCATGCGGCGAATGGGAGTCGTTCAAGGAGTTTAAGGTGGCCAAGGATGCCGGCAGCAATGCCGCCAAGAGTGCTGCGCTGTCGCTACGCCACGGCAACGGGCACCCTGCCCTGCTGCAGCCGGGCACAACCAACAGGCCCGTGCGCCTGAAGGAGATCGCGGCCAAAGACGAGCCGCGCATCGACACCCACGACGACGAGCTCAACCGGGTGCTCGGCGGCGGCATCGTGCCGGGCAGCCTCATCCTGCTGGGCGGTGAGCCGGGCATCGGCAAGTCGACGCTCACCCTGCAGACCATCCTGCACATGGCCGACAGGCGCATACTCTACGTCAGCGGCGAGGAGAGCGCACACCAGATCAAGATGCGTGCCGAGCGCATCAGCGCCGAGGCCACCGAGTCGATCTTCATCCTCTGCGAGACCTCGCTCGAACATATCTTCGGCCACATCCAGGAGGTGCGGCCCGAGCTGGTGGTCATCGACTCCATACAGACCATTGCCACCGAGGCCGTCGACTCCTCGCCGGGCAGCGTCTCGCAGGTGCGCGAGTGTGCTGCCGCCCTGCTGCGCTTTGCCAAGACCAGCGGCGTGTCGGTCATCCTCATCGGCCATATCAACAAGGAGGGCACGCTGGCCGGACCCAAGATTCTGGAGCATATCGTCGACACGGTAATCCAGTTTGAGGGCGACCAGCACTATATGTACCGCATCTTGCGAAGCATGAAGAACAGGTTTGGAAGTACCTCAGAGCTAGGCATCTATGAGATGATGCAAGGCGGCCTGAGACAGGTATCCAACCCGTCGGAGCTGTTGCTCACCGAGGATCACGACGGCCTCTCGGGCGTGGCCATCAGCAGTGCCATCGAAGGCGTGCGGCCCTTCCTGGTAGAGACGCAGGCCCTGGTGTCGTCGGCCGCCTACGGCACACCGCAGCGTTCGGCCACAGGCTTCGACCAACGCCGGCTCAACATGCTGCTGGCCGTGCTCGAGAAGCGCGTGGGGTTTAAACTCATGCAGAAGGATGTGTTTCTCAACATCGCCGGCGGACTGCGTGTCACCGACATGGCCATGGACCTCAGCGTCATCGCCGCCGTGCTCTCGAGCAATGTCGACACGCCCATCGAGGCCGGATGGTGCATGTGCGGCGAGGTGGGGCTCAGCGGTGAGGTGCGGCCCGTGAGCCGCGTGGAGCAGCGCATTGCCGAGGCCGAGAAGCTGGGATTCACCCACCTCATCCTGCCCTCGTATAGCCTCAAGAGCGTCAACCCGCACAAATACAAGATTGAGCTGCATCCCGTGCGCAAGGTGGAGGAGGCACTCAGGGCGCTCTTCGGTTAGGAGAGCCAGCCATCAGGAATAACAATTTTACGAAAAGAATAGGTTATGAAAGATTCTGTGATTGTAGTAAGTGGAGGCGTCGACTCCATCACCATGCTTTACGAATATCAGGAGCGCATCGCGCTGGGTGTGTCGTTCGACTACGGCAGCAACCACAACGCCCGCGAGCTTCCCTTTGCCGCGTTGCACTGCAAGCGGCTGGGCATCCCACATATCGTCATCCCCCTCGACTTCATGCCCAAGTATTTCAAGTCGAGCCTGCTGCAAGGGGCCGATGCCATACCCGAGGGCAACTACGACGACAGCAACATGCAGTCGACGGTGGTGCCCTTCCGCAACGGCATCATGCTGAGCATCGCCGCCGGCATCGCCGAGAGCCACCAGCTGAGCTATGTGATGCTGGCCAACCACGCCGGCGACCACACCATCTATCCCGACTGCCGCCCGCAGTTTGTCGATGCCATGTCGGCTGCCATCGAGGCCGGCACCTACGTGGGTGTGAAGGTGTTGGCCCCCTACACTCAGATTACCAAGACCGACATCGTGCGCCGCGGCGCCGCGCTGGGCATCGACTACAGCCAGACCTGGAGCTGCTACAAAGGTGGCGAGAAACATTGCGGCAAGTGTGGCACCTGCCGTGAGCGTATAGAGGCCTTCCACGATGCGGGCGTGGAAGACCACACCGTGTACGACGACGGCGAGTAGGTAACCGCGCACAGGCCTTGTTGCGTGCATGGCGTGGATGGCGAGAGAGCCTCACCGCCTGTACCCATGAGCTGCGAGGTAGCTTGAAAAAGACGTCGCCACTCAGAACACAAAACCGAGGTTGATGAAGAAGTTGGGCTCATCGGTTTTGTTAGAATAGCCCAACGAGGCACCCAACGGACCGAAAAGGGTGCGGTAATAGTACGACAGCTGGCAACCAAGCATGGGCCCGTACTTCAGCAAGTCGGCCGTGTGGTCGGCATGCTGGGCCCCGGTGATCTTCAGAATCAGAAAATTGTTGGTGGTGAGCTGCTGCTGCAGTTTGAGCTGGCAGGCCACGAGGTGGTTGTCGGTGTACTCCAGATGATGCACACCCGCAAAGGGCAGTTGCTGTTCGATGTAATGTCCAAACCACTCGCCACCGATGGCGTTGCGGCGTATGAGCGGTATGTCACCGCCAAAGAGCATACGCCCGTAGAACATGGGTTGGATGGTGAGGCGGCGAAGCAATGAGAACGACATCTGCCACGAGGCACACAGCTCGCTGAAGCCTACATGACCGTTGTATTTCAGAAGGTTGTCGGTGAAATAAGCGTAGGAGGCCTGGAACCGGGCCCCACGGCTGGGGAATGTCCAATCGTTCTCAGAGTTGTAGTGCAGGTTAGCGTGATAACTGAAGAAATGCTCATTGCTGAGCGAGAAGCCCTCATGGCCCAGCCTGCTGGAAATGAGGATGGTGCGGTAGTCGTAATAGTCCCACCGCGTGGTAATATCCATCTCGAGGTTGCGGACGTTGATGCCCGTAAGGCTGAGTCGGGCCTGATGGTGGTCGAAGGTGGTGTTATAGTCTTTGCTCCCCCCGGCGTAGATGTCGAGGTCGTTGTACCTATAGTTGTAGCCCAGCGTCACCCCCGCATGCCTGTTCTTCTTCCAAGTGGTCTGTGCGTCGACCATGATGTTGCGGCCCAGGCGCAGCGTGGCCTCCAGGTCGAAGGGCTTGCTGGCCATGGCATAGACACCGTTGAGTTGCAACGCCACCTGCTCCTCGGTGTCGAAGCGCACACCCACACTGCCACGCAGACGGTCGATGTCGGGCCGTGCCAAACGGTTGGGGTCTGAAAACTGCACGGGCTGCAAGGCCTCGGGGTTGAGGGGCAGCGGCTCGGGATGATAGTCGGCGGCCAGTCCCATGCGGTGTTTCAGGGCAATGAGCTCATCCCAATGTTTCATGGCCTCCTCCTCGCCGCGGCGGATGAGCGTGTCGATGGCTGCACGGGTGAAGCTGGCAGAGCCATAGCCCTTGGTGTTGACACGGATGGGAATGTCGGTGATGGCGAGGTTGTCGTCGTACTTGTTCTTACAGTTTATATCTACGATCTGTCCCAGCACGGCCGACCCGTTGATAATGTCGTCGGCCGTGCGTGGCGCACCCTGCACCGTAGCACCGATGATGTAGTCGGCCCCCATCTGGCGGGCCAGGTCGGCGGGATAGTTGTTGCGCAGACCACCGTCAACCAGCAGCATGTCGCCTTGCCGCACAGGTGAGAAGACGCCAGGAATAGACATGGTGGTGCGCATGGCCTCGGCCAGCACGCCACGGTGGATGTCGTGCTCGGTGTTGTCGATGATGTTGGTGGCCACGCAGGCGAAGGGAATGGGGAGACGGTTAAAGTCGAGCGTGTCGGTATAGCCTGCGGTGAGCTGTCTGAAGAGTTTGTCGAGGTTACGCCCCTGTATGAACCCACCGGTCTCGCCCACTCTGCGGTGCCCAACGGATACCGTCTTAGTGAGCTGGTAGGTGTTGAGTTTCTCGCGCGTCTGCAGGTCTTGCGAATAGTAGTCGCTGCGGTCGCTGAGCAGAAACGTCCAGTCTTGCTTGCGCACGATGGTATCGAGGGCGTGGGCGTTCCAGCCGCAACTGTAGAGTGCGCCGATGATGCCGCCCATCGACGTGCCGGTGATGATGTCGACGGGTATGCCCGCCCGCTCGATGACCTTGAGCACGCCAATATGGGCCATGCCCTTGGCGCCGCCACCCGAGAGTACCACCGCCACCCTGGGGCGTGACGGAGCAGGCTGTGCCGGCAGTTGACTAACAGGCATCGAGGCCAGAACAGGCATCAGGAGCAGACGAAGCAGGCGGTTCATAGCGGTGGAGAATGGGTAGGGCTATAGGATTAGTCGAAGGTGAAGTGCTTGCCGATGCGGTGCCACACCCACTCGAAAAGGCCTACGCCCACGAGTGCTGTGGTGATGCCCAGCAGCACGTCGATGATATAATGATGGGTGGTGTAGACGGCCGTCCACCAGATGCCCACACAGAGCACGGCGAAGAAGCACGAGGTGTACCAGCGGCGTCGCGACAGCACCGAATAGATGGTCGTCACCAGCAGGTAGGCGGCATGGAGGCTGGGCACGGCTGCAAACACGTTGGCGTTTTTGCCATAGAGGCCGTGAAAGATGCCCAGGCCGGTCATGGCATCGAAACGGCCCAGGCCGGCCACATTGCCCGGCGTGCCCGTCACCGGCGTGAAGCCATACTGAAGGGCATACCATGGCGGGGCAGCCGGATGGACATAATAACCCACGAAGCCGATGAGGTTGACCAGCAGGAAGGCCCACGTGAAGCGCACCATCCACATATAGCGGCGGGTGGCGTAGAGCCATATCGAGAACAGGATGGGCACGGGCACCCAGCAGAGATAGAAGAAGCCCGCCAGCAGGTCGGCCACGGCACTGGTGTGGAGCGAGAACCACTCGCCGGGGATGATACGCCCCGTGGCCGTGGTGATGCCGAAGAGCGACCGCTCGGCCTCGTAGAGCGACCGCACGTCGATGGCGTTGACCTCGTAGTTGGGATAATAGCGCATCAGGTCGTAGCAGAGGCCGAAGAGAAACCACGGCAGCATATAACCCGCAAACTTCCTCGTTTTGTCCCACGCATAGAGCCCAATGAAAATGACGATGATAAGGATAGAGTTCATTTCACCTTATATATAATATATATCACACTATCGTGCTGCGTCTCTCCGCTTCAGCGCACGATAGCAGTAGGCCACACGCCAGAAGGCGGTGAAGTTGGCCAGCACGGCAATGACGATCATGCCGCCCGCCAGCCACCAGAGGTTGCCGGTGGCACCACTGATGATAGCCACCAGGGCCGTGATTACCACGCGCTCGGGACGCTGCATGAGCCCCACCTTGCACTCCAGGCCGATGCCCTCGGCACGGGCACGCACGTAGCTAACCATGATCGAGCCCACGAGGGCCGCAAACGTCACCACGCCCATCCAGAACCATTCGCGGGGTGCCTCGACAAAGATGAGCACGATGCCGAAGAGCGTCACCAGTTCACTGTAACGGTCGAGGGTAGAATCCCACAGGGCACCGAAGGTGGAGCTCATGTTGCCCAGTCGGGCCAGGCGCCCGTCCATCATGTCGAACAGTCCCGAGGCCAGAACGATGATGCCACCCCATAGGATGGCCTGGGGTGAGGCATCGTGCTGAGAGGCGTAGATGAAGAAGGCCGCAGAGACGATGTTGCCAATGAAGCCCACACTGGTCACAATATTGGGGGTGATGCCAATCTTGATCATTCCATGGATAAGCGGATTGATGAGCACATAGATCACCTTTTGTAAGAAGTCACGATAATTCATATATTACAATCTTTTTTGATTTTAAAGACAAAAGCTCGCTGCAGGGGATAGTTGAAGCACAGGGCCACGGCCAGGGCGATGCACGACTTGACAATAATAAAATATTTGGCACCCAGCATATAGGTCACCAGATTGGTGCCGCCGCCGTTGAGCAACATACTGCCCGACCACACGAGGAGGTAACGCATGAAGACCGACTTCTTCTTGCGGCCGGTATTCTTGAACACATATTTATAATTGATGCAACAGTTGGTGATGCCACCGCTCACCACTCCGATAAGGTTGGCATAACCGTAGGGCACGGCTCCCATGACGGTGAGGCCGATGGCCAGACCGAAGTCGACGATGCTGGCAACACTCGCACTGAACTCGGCCTTGGTAAAAAGCCATATCTCGCGTCCTATCCTACCCATCTCAACCCATCATTGTCCAAGCCACGCGCAACAATACCAATAGGACAAGTGCATACACACCTGCGACGATATCGTCGGCCATCACCCAGAACGCGCCTTTCTTGCGGTCGAGGGCCTTGATGCCAAAAGGCTTTACGATATCAAACAGTCTGAAAAGCACCAGGGCGGTCAGAGCCCACCCGTACTGGCCGGTCTGCAGGGTCGACAGCGGGATCCATACACCCACCATCTCGTCGACGACCACGCGCGAGGGGTCGTCGCCCCAGTAGGGCTGCAAGCGGGCCGTGGCCCATGTACCCAGCCAGGTGAACAACAGTGCCAGACCCAGCACCACATAGCCAAGCTCGTTGCGAGCGGCATCGCCCAAAGCCAGCGAGAGCCCGACCCACACCACCGTGGCCAGCACACTGCCAGCCGTGCCAGGCCCCCATGGCCAGAAGCCACTGCCGAAACCGGAGCCAATAAGCATGGGCAGGAAAGGCGGACGCTCGTCGGAGATATTGCCTTTATCGTTCATAATATGTTCTATAAGTCTCGTATGTATACATAGATACTGCAAAATTAATAGAAAAAACTTAAATATCCAACAAGTTTTCTAGATTCTTCCAAATTTATACCTAACTTTGCACATCAATTCTCCAGCGGCATACTAAGGGGCCGCATAATAGGTTTATTCGTCGTTAATTTAGGGTAATAATGACATATAAGAAGCTCGTGCTACTGTTGATAGCAGTATTCACTTCGATCCTGACAATATCAGCTCAACAAATAACCGGTCAAATCGTTGATAAAGACGGCTATGCTATCCCTTATGCCAGTGTGTCGTATAAGGGACATCATATTGCCGTGTCGAGTGACATTGAAGGCAAATTCTCCATCGAACAGCATGCAGGATGGGTCATCACCATCAGCTCGGTGGGATTCAAAAGCGAGATTATCAAGGTCGCGGCCGACACCCGAGACCTGGGACAAATCAAACTCTCGGAGTCGAGTCGCACGCTCAATGAGGTGGTGGTGAAGCAGAAACGTGGCAAATATTCACGCAAGGACAACCCTGCCGTGGAACTCATGCGCCGCGTCATTGCTGCCAAGAAGCGTACCGACCTCAAGAACCACGACTATTATCAGTACACCAAGTATCAGAAGCTGACCACGGCCATGAACGATATCAGCGAGGCCGACCTCGACTCGGGGTTCATCGGCAAGCGCAAGTGGCTGCTCGACCAGGTGGAGACCTTCCAGCCCACCGAGAAGCTCATCCTGCCACTCACCGTCGACGAGACCGTGACACAGTATATCTATCGTAAGAACCCGAAGAGCGAGAAGGAGATTATACAAGGACAGAACTCCTCGGGTATCAACCAGCTCATCGAGACTGGCGACATCATTACCGTGGCCGTGAAGGATGCCTTCACCGACGTGGACATCTACGACGACCAGGTGCGCCTGTTGCAATATCCCTTCACTTCGCCCATCGGCAAGGATGCACTGGGGTTCTACCGCTATTACATCCAAGACACGGTGTATGTAGACCACGACCTGTGCTACCATCTGGAGTTTATCCCCAACAACCAGCAGGACTTCGGATTCCGCGGTGAACTATATATCCTGGCCGACTCGTCGTTGCATGTCAAGCGCTGCAACCTCACCATTCCCAAGCGCAGCGATGTGAACTTTGTGGAGAACATGCAGATACAGCAGGAATACACCCGGCTGCCCAACGGTGAGTGGGCACTGAGCGTCGACGATATGTTTGTGGAGCTGACGCTGGCCAAATTCCTCTCGAAGGCCATTGTCATCCGCACCACCCGACTGAGCGACTATGCCTTCGACGAACTACCCAAGAAACTCTTCAAGGGCAAAGCCAAGGAGCGGCACGAGGCCAATGCCAAGATGCGCGACGAGGCCTACTGGAACAAATACCGCACCGTGCAGCTCACCAAGAGCGAGAGCTCGATGGATGCCTTCATCCACCGCATTGAGCAGACCAAGGGCTTCAAGTATGTGATCTTCGGTGCCAAAGCACTTATCGAAAACTTCGTCGAGACGGGCTCGCCCAACCACCCCAGCAAGGTGGACATCGGACCGGTGAACACCATGATCTCGACCAACTTCATCGACGGGCTGCGTACCCGTGTGAGTGCGCTGACCACTGCCAACCTCAACAAGCACTGGTTTGCGGCGGGCTACTTCGCACGAGGCTGGCACTCGAAGAAAAACTACTACAACGCCGAGCTCACCTACTCGTTCAACAAAAAGGAATATCTGCCCAAGGAGTTTCCCAAGCGCACGCTGACGCTCTCGTCGTCGTACGACATCTCTACGGCCTCCGACAAGTATATCCATACAGATAAGGATAATGTGTTCACGGCATTCAAGTGGACTACCGTCGACAAGATGATGTTCTACAACCGGCAGCAGCTCAAGTTCGAGTATGAGCAGGAGTGGGGCTTCAAGACCACCGTAGGCCTGAAGACAGAGGAGAATGAGGCCGCCGGAGCCTTGTTCTACCATAAACTCAGCAACGGCACAACCTTCTCCTTCCCCGAGAATACGATTGTGGGAGACCAGCTCCACAACGGCAAGATTCGCACCACGGAGGTGAGCCTGCAATTTGAACTGGCACCCGGACGCACCTACATCAACACCAAGCAGCGCCGACTGCCCATCAACCTCGATGCACCTGTGTTCAGCCTCGGCCATACCATGGGACTGAAAAACGTATTGGGTGGAGAGTACAACTACAACTATACCGAGGCCGGCATCTACAAGCGCTTCTGGATGAAGAGCTGGGGTAAGATCGATGTATATCTCAAGGGCGGCGTGCAATGGAACAAGGTGCCCTACCCCTTGCTCATCATGCCGGCGGCTAACCTCAGTTATATCATCGAAGACGAGACATTCAACCTCATCAACAACATGGAGTTCCTCAACGACCGCTTCGTGAGTCTGGATGCCAGCTGGGATCTCAACGGCAAGCTGTTCAACCGGATACCGCTTCTCAAGAAACTCAAGTGGAGAGAGTATATCGGTGTGAAGAGCCTGTGGGGCAAGCTCACTGACAAGAACAACCCATTCTTGGCAGAGAATGCCGGCGACAACACGCTGATGCAGTTTCCCGAAGGTGTCTATGTGATGGACCCCAAACGTCCCTATGTGGAGCTCATCGCGGGCATTCACAACATCTTCAAGCTCATACACGTGGAATATGTACACCGGTGCAACTACAGCTATTTGCCCACCAGCAAGCGCAACGGTGTGCGACTGATGATACGTGTAACGTTCTGAACAACCACCAACCCACCAACAAACCCTAACAGACGAACGCCCATGAATGTGCTATTGGCCGACAAGCAAGACATCACCCGGGCCGGACTGATGTATATCCTGAGCCAAAACAAGGATGTAGCCTACAAGTATGTCGAAGACAAGAACGAGCTCATCGAACAGCTCAAGCACGACCCTGCCAGTGTGGTCATCCTCGACTATACTTTGTCCGACTTCAATGACAGCAACGAACTGCTGATCTTCGGACAGCGGTTCAAGCAGTCGCACTGGCTGCTCTTCAGCGAGGAACTGAGCACCGACTTCGTGCGGCTCATCCTGGCCAGCAGCCAGCAGTTCAGCATCCTACTCAAGGAGTCGCCCCTCAACGAGATACGCGAGGCCATCACCTATGCCCTTGCCCACCGCCGGTTCATCTGTCAGCACACCACCGAACTGCTGCTCACCCAGGACACCGACAAGCACGAACAGGTGAACCTCACCCGCACCGAGACCGAGATCCTGAAAGACATCGCTCAGGGCATGACCACCAAGGAGATTGCCGACCACCGCTTCTCGAGTTTCCACACCGTCAACACCCACCGCAAGAACATCTTCCGAAAACTCAGCGTCAACAATGCCCACGAGGCCACCAAGTACGCCCTCCGCGCCGGCCTCATCGATGCCGCAGAATACTATATTTAGCTTGTTGGTGGGCTGTATGTTGGTGGATTGGTCTGTTAATCTGATGGTGGTTGGTGGGCTGGTCTGTTGGTAGGCTAGCCTTTAAACTATAGAGGAAGGGTTTCAGGTGGAAGGAGCTATTATCATTTCTTACCCTCTTTTTGACAAAGAGACGCCAGATGGGAACATAAGTGTCGAATGAAAATATTGACGAATATACCACTGGTTCACTCTTTTTTTTTATTTTTGCACAGAGCAATAGCCAACTCTTCGCCTAAGGGGTGACTGTTACATACGACCAAGGCAAATATTTAATCATTGAAGCATTTTGATAAATGAATCATAAAGCATGAAAAAAATAATCTTATTCATCCTTTCTCTATCAGCTATCGGCCCAATACTGGGACAACAGAATATGGGTGACATGGAATATTTTGGTTACATTTATTTGGATCTTCTCAAGTAAATGGCAAGGACGCAACAATGGTATTTGACACAGGTTCTCCCTATCTTGTGATAGACAGCACTTTTGCCGCCGACAGCAGACTCGAATTCAAGAACTTGAGAGATGGCAGAATTGGGGGGGGGGCGAGTAACCACAGCCAGAGAGTCAAGTTTGTGGTTCGCGAAATGAACTACTTCATTGGCAATCAGTTGATGCGTAGCCAGATTTCACCCATCCTTCCGCTGAAAGAAACCATTGGCGACCATGCCGATGGAATCATAGGAATAGAAGGGCTGGAAAATGCCGTAATTGCCATAGACTATGAACACGAGCAGATAGGATTTTGGGATAGACTGACAGCTCAAGATACACTAGGCTATACGGCCGTACCTTGCAGATTTGCAAAAAGCAGGATATATGTACCTGTAGCGATAACGCTCAAGTCGGGCATCACCATCAAAGGCGATGTATTGTTGGATTTAGGGAGCACCGGGACTATTACACTTACAAACCATACTGCCTGTCAGTATCGGTTGAGCAACATAAGTCCTCTGCTACATTATTATATGCTGTATGCAGGAATAGGTGGTGATGCCTCTGGTGCCGACTTCAGATCAAAGAATGTAAAGGTTGGCAACTTCGATATAATAGATATGATCATTGACTTCTCCAATCAAAGTAAATGGCAGAATGATAAACGATATCGGCTTGAGAGAACAAGAAACATTATGGAAAGGCGTAGAGACCATAGAACTGACCATCAAGAATGATGATTCGACCAAAACGATTTCCTTCCATACTGATGAACCCAAGATTTAAAAGAATGTAAATAAGATTTCTGATTGACACATGAAAGACTTTGCAGCAATCGACTTTGAAACCGCCAACAACGAGCACACATCAGTATGCTCGGTTGGCGTGGTTGTCTACCGTGACGGAAAGAATGTGGATGAGTTTTATTCGCTCATCAAGCCCGAGCCGGAATATTACGCCTACTGGTGCAGTCAGGTACACGGACTTACCGCTGAAGACACCCAGTATGCACCCGTCTTCCCCGATGTGTGGGCGCAGATTGAACCCAAAATCAACGGACTGCCCCTGGTGGCACACAACAAAGCCTTTGACGAGACTTGCCTCAAGGCAGTCTTCCGCTACTACCAGATGGGACTAATGAAACTGATATCCGGTTCTTTGATAGTTTCCATAGGCTTACATTTGTATCTAGAATCAAACGAATCACATGTCATTCACTTTTCATTATCATCATGCCACACAAAGTAATTGTCAACCTAGCCAGGCAAGGCTGTCAATATACTGAACAGAAGTAAAACGGCAACATACATTTGTCTCCATGTCACCATTGTCTATGCCGACTGTTCCCCAAAGTCTGCGGTAAATAATAACGGGAAAGTGTGGGAACTGCTGCCATTATCGGAACTGAGGTTGTGGAAGGGACCTACCAACTGATAATGAAGCAATAGCCCACGCAGTTGGATATATCATGCCCTAGCAAAAGGGTATAATAATCACATGCGTGAACGTTATTGCCATCACCCTAGTTGGTTTGAAACTTCCACATTTCAGTTCCAGGATAAATGTCAAACGCTCTTACGTAAAGTCCTTTGATAACGCCAATCTCCTTTGAGAAGGCTAGGACTCAAGAGCAAATATAAGGAATATTATTAAGATACGCAAATAATAGGCAAAAAATGTGCAATATGCAAAACTAGGCAAGATTGTTGTAGCACGCAGAAGCTGATGTGCGAATCCTGTCATCAGCCGTAGGCAGCCACAAGTCTCTCAATAGAGGGTATCTCGATGATGCCTCGACTGAGGTGCAGGAGCTGTGCCGACTGCATGGCGTTGAGCGCACGAGAGACATACAAACGGTTATCGTTCACTTCAGCAGCAAGGCGTATCATCTTTATCCTAAACACCTTGCGTCCTGCCGGATGCAAACACCGGGAAACAAAGAACCGGCAGATGCGCTGGTTCAAATCGTGCGGCACGCTATGCCACACGTCGCGTTGTCGTTTCTGCAAAGCGGTGGATATGATGTTAAGAAGGTTTAGTCTGAAGATCAGCGAGTTGCTGGTCAGGTGCAACGTCTCGTTCTTGTCGATGCTGATGAGGTTGCAGGCGGTGTGGGCAACGAAGGTATGACTGAAGCGCTGTGTCAGTCCGAAGGCTCTTTCAGGCTGCAGCACCATTGGCGCTTCTGCCGTCTCTTGAACCGTGTAGCCTTTGTCGTCGGCCGAGGTCTCGATGGCCGTCACACCGTCAACAAGGAGCACCAGCCTACCGCAGGGATCGCCCTCTCGGGCGATGACCTCGCCAGGAGAGTATTTACGGAAGTCGAACTTCGTCACTGCCACCACCTGGTGCAGTTCCTCGCGGCTCATGCCCAGGAAGAGCGGCAGACTGGCCAGCTTACCATAAAGACCGAGGTTCTCCACCATCTGGCGCGTCAGTCGGGTTAGTTCAGGATCTTGCCTTTCATCGAGGGCGAATACCACACTTGGTTGTGCCCCTTGTCGTCGGCATAGATAAAATAGACCATAAGCTCAGGATGCTTCTCCAGAATCTTCTGTGCTCCGGCCAGCCCCGTTACCATGAACGACGTGGCGTAGGCATCGGCCGTTGCGCAGTCGTTGGCGATGACCGTCGACGATAGGATGTTGTGCTGCACAGGATAGCCCGTCTTGGGGTCGATGGTATGCGCATATTTCTTGCCACCTTTATAATAGAAGTTGCGATAGTTGCCACTCGTTGCCATGGCTTTGTCGGTGACATTGAGCACGGTCTGCAGCTCTTGGTCCTGCTGCAGCGAGTCGTCCATGGGCTTTGTCACCCCAATCTTCCAAGGCACGCGACTCTCGCTTACCCCGCAGGTCACCACCTCGCCGCCAATCTCAACCATGAAGTTCTTGATGCCCTGCCGCTTCAGGTAGTTGGCCACCACGTCCACGCCATAGCCCTTGGCGATGGCCGAGCAGTCGAGCATGGTGCGCGCGTCCTGCTTGACGATGCGGTTGTCCTCAAGTTTCACCTTCTGGTAGCCCACAAGCGTCTTGAGCGAGTCGATGACATGCTTCGAGGGCGTTGTGCCATTCTTGAATCCGAATCCCCATACGTTGACCATCGGTGCCACCGTGATGTCGAAGGCACCCTCTGTCTCCTTGGATACGCGCTCGGCCAGGGTGAAGACGTCAATGAACATATCGTTGAGCTTCACCGCCTCGTTGCGGTTCACACGCGAGATGATAGAGTTCTTGTTGAACGTCGACAGGGCGTCGTCCACCTTCTGCATCTCGGCCTCTATGCCCTTCTGCAGGTTCTCGTCACTCTGGTAGGTGATATGATACACCGTGCCGAAGACAAATCCCGAGTCGTGCTGGTAAGGCAGACTGCGCTGCTGCCTGATGATCAACACAGTACCTATGATGAGCACTGCCAGGAAGGGCACCTGCCAAAGCAATCTCTTCTTTTTCTTCTCTTCCATATCAGAATTCTATAATAATATCAAAGGTGCCGCCAAGTCGCGTTGCCCCTTGTTTGCCATAGCCCGGTACATACCATACGTTGCCCAGGCTGCCATTGTCGTATTTCACCCTCCGCTTGTAGCGTACGCTCCATCCCAGGTGCAGCGGCCCCCACACCTTCGCGTCGACGCTGGCCAACAGCTCCATCCAATGGTAGCTGGCCTTGATGTCGTGACCGAAGAATGGCGTCTCGCCGCCCCATACGGGGTCGAGCATATCAGAGTGGTCTACGTCAAACTTGAAAGATGTGTAGGCATACCTCACGCCCAGATAAAAGCGATAGATGTCGTGCTTGTTTTTCAGGATATTCAAGTCGACACCTATCTTTCCGTAGGGTGCAGAGGTCTTGTACGCGGTCTGTGTGATGTCGTCCTGATGGTCGGCCTTGCCCACTCCCAGCTCCACCACGGGGAAATACTTGTCTTTGAGGTTCACCCTCAGGCCTACCTCATACTGCCCGTAGCTCGACACCCCTTTCTGTATCAGCCCCACCATGTCGGCCTTGACCTGAAAGCCACGGTAGAAAGGTATGGAGTCGTCGATCTGCTTCAGGCGCAGCTTCTCCTGCATGGCCTTTCGATTGGATGTCTGCGCACTGGCCCCTGCCATCATGGCAAGGAGCAGCAGGCTAAAAGCGATACTCCTTGAAATAAATGTAGAAATGCTGCTTGGAGACATCATAGTTAACCTCTTTGTGTTTGATGACGATAGAATCGATGGCGTTGCGTGTGAAGCGCACGCCCTGGATGGTGTGGAAATAGTTGAGTCCGCAGTCCACCGACTCGAAATGGGGCTCATTGGTCTTGCTCACCCACACCGTGTCGCGCAAGGCATTGGTATGGAAATAGAGTTCGTCCACCTCCTGTCCGTAGCTCACGGGCAGCGAGAAGCTGTCGGTGTTGACCTGCTGATTGATGAGCACGGTGTCTGAGCCGTTCTGCCGCTTCGTCAGGATGGTGAGGGTATCGGTCAGCGTAGTGACCTTTCCCATGAGTTTATAGTTGCTGTAAACCGTATTGTTGAGCGGACAGTCTACGCTCGAACAGGCCGCCAGCAGCAGCACCATCACCAGCATGGAGGCCAGCAGTCCGTTATGTCGATTGTTGGGGTTCATGTCAGTCGATTTCCTTTTCTATCTGGTAGTCGTTGCGTGAGGGGTTCTGCCTGCTGAGCAGGTCACCGAGGAAGCCGGCGAGGAACAGCTGCGAGCCCACGATGAGGGCGGTGAGGGCCACATAGAACGAGGCATGGTCGGACAGCAGGTCGCCATACACCTGATTGTTCAGGTTGATGACCTTCTCGACGAAGAGCCAGCACAGGGCCACGAAGCCAATGAAAAACACCACGCTGCCCAGGAACCCGAAGACGTGCATGGGCTTCTTGCCGAAATTGGTGAGGAACCACAGCGTCAGCAGGTCAAGGTAACCGTTGAAGAAACGGTTGATGCCGAACTTCGAACTGCCGTATTTGCGTGCCTGGTGGTGAACCACCTTCTCGCCAATCTTGTGGAACCCTGCGTTCTTGGCCAGGTAGGGTATGTATCGGTGCATCTCGCCATACACCTCGATGTTCTTGACCACCACCTTGCGGTATGCCTTCAGTCCGCAGTTGAAGTCGTGCAGGTTGTGTATGCCCGAGATCTTGCGTGCCGTGGCATTGAAGAGCTTGGTAGGCAGCGTCTTGGTGATGGGATCGTAGCGTTTCTGTTTGTACCCCGACACTAGGTCGTAGTGGTCCTGGGTAATCATCCTGTACAGTTCGGGAATCTCGTCGGGTGAGTCCTGCAGGTCGGCATCCATGGTGATGACCACGTCGCCCTGGGCTTTGCTGAAGCCGCAGTAGAGTCCGGGGCTCTTGCCGTAGTTACGTCTGAACTTGATGCCTTTCACGCATGGATCTTGCTCTGCCAGCTGCTCGATAACCTCCCATGAGTGGTCGGTGGAGCCATCGTTGACAAAGATAATCTCATAGGTGAAGTGGTGTTCGTTCATCACACGCCGTATCCAGGCGTGCAGCTCAGGCAAAGACTCCTCCTCATTGAACAGAGGTATGACAACTGATATATCCATATTATTTATTAAATCCTCGTTTTTTGTCAATTCACCGTTTTTCCACCCGGCAACAACTACCTGTCGTAGCCATGTGACGCCGCCTTCCGCCGGCAGACCAGTGCAACGGGAAAAGAAATGAGCACACCGAAAAACAGATTCTGCATCAGGAATACAAAGGCCAGCTCGATGGGCGACAACTGTTGGATGGCGGCAAGCCCCATGTCGAGCTCATGCTTAGACATGCCGTTGGCGGTATATACGGGCTCGAGCATCTTCATGCTGCTCAAGAGCATATTCATCATAGCGCCATTGTCCAGATAGCGGAAATATACATATTGGAAGACGGCGAAGATGAGTGAGGCATAGAAAAAGGTGTACACCGACAGGGCCAGCCCACGCCTGAAGGAGATTTCGCCGTTGAGGGCATAGTTGCGAAAACGGATGAGCAGATAGCCCATCAGGAAGGGTGTTGCCAGTGCCAACAGATTACCTAGCGGCGTGCCGGGCATAAGCATGATTGACAAGAAACTGGCAATCCACAGACCTGCCATAAACAGACCGTACTGACGGGCAAAGGCCTTTACTTGTATAAGGGGCGTAATGTTCCACATAATTAGATGCAAAGTTACGTATTTTTAAGTGATAATCGTGAATTGCCGCCTGTTTTTTAATAACCTTAAACACCCACGCACGCGCGGCGTGGAACTGATGGGTGCCGACACTAACACCCCATTCATGCACCCCACTGCCTTGTCAAGCGTCGAAGGCTTGCCCTGCCCACGCCCCTTGATTCCACCTTCTGGCAGGGTATTCTCTCATCCCCTCACCCCACCGCGCGAGCTACTACCGGCTCACATCATATTCTTGTGTTTTTAACATACTTATTTCGTAAGGTTTTCTTAGGCTTACCACCCGATAACATTCCCGCAGGTAAGATATTCTAAGATAGGACTCGCTGGCGAGGCCCATGCCCATA
>JBHAFS010000106.1:0-10430 GCA_041856205.1 Prevotella sp. | reverse complement strand
GGGGACGCATGCCGACCTGAATCTTGTCTGTCTGTCCAGGATGCTCTCTCGTATCTATTGAAGCTCAAGTAAACCTGACTGTCCAAATGAATCGGACGGTTCGTTTTGTTATACCCAACTCCTGACACCCTAAATAAATAAGGGACAGGACTTGCTTCTTGTACTACTTCTCTGTTTATGTAAATCTTTTCAAAGAACTCTTAACCCCGATGGGTCTCAGTTTTGCTAAGGGCGTAAATCCTTGGCTACATTTCTCAGTAGCTTCGCGATTAATATTAAGCAATTGTGATGCCATGTTGTTACCCGAAAGCGAATGCAAAGTTATAGCAAAATACTTTATCCTCCAAATCTTTCGCGCTTTTTTTTTACCCAATCCTCATTATTTTCCATTTAATTTACATTTTAACACAATCTTGGGTGGTTGAAAAGCTAATTAGACCAAAATCAAAACAAAATGGAGCTCAGTTGGGAAACCCTGCGGCAGCAGTCGCTTTCACAACCTGCCTGCACCAGCCTGTACCAGCAAAACCGGATATCCCCTACCCCTCTTTGCTGAGCCGCCAACGGCTTGACGGCATGGTGGTGGCTAGGCTATGTGTCCTAATCTTCTGGTAATTCAGTCTTCCGGCAAGCCGATTCGATGTGTTTCATGCCACGGCACCATTGCTGATGTACCTGTTGCGTATGTTTCCCGAAGTGTGGTTCGAGTCGAAGCAGACCGTGGTTCGAGTTGAAGCAGACCGTGGTTCGAGTTGAAGCAGACCGTGATTCGAGTCGAAATATGATGGCCCAACGGCAATCACTGCGTGCCACCACCGTGCCCCGGAGGCAGGAGAGCTGTGGTGTGACTGCATGAAAGCGGGCAAAACGGTTGCCATGGCTGTCCATTGGCGGAAACAACACCTATTAGGGCCCTGACAGATCCCATCAAGGCCGGCCTTTTACAAATAGCTTCAGCAGTCTCGTCACATCTATATATATAATAATGTAATGAGTCGCTATCCTCCACCGAGTGTTGTCTGGAACAGACGTCCTAGCAGATCATGGCCTCACCTACTATAAATAAATAACCATCCGAAACACAAACTGTCTCGAATGGTTACTCTACCTCCCATCTGCAAAACATAAATCCTATTTGGCAAATCTACTGACTGCTGAAAGTAATTCCTTGCTGGGTATATATCCGCTCTGACGACATAGTTGTTTGCCACCCCTGAACAACATCAGGGTAGGAACCGACTGTATGCCATACTGTGCCGCCCGCGATGACTGCCTGTCAACATCTATCTTAACAATCCTGATGTTGTCGCCCAGTGTCTTTTTCACGTCTTCGAGCACAGGATACATCGTCTTGCATGGTCCGCACCATGTGGCAAAGAAATCCACCAGCACAAGGCCCTCACCGTTGATTACATCTTTGAACTGTTCCATTTTACAAAATGTCATCATATTCTTTTTATCCGAAGAAAATTAGTACTTCGTCTCTTCCTTGATGAACCCACCGTAGTAGAGCTCTTGCATTGTCTGGCGCAGTTCAGCCTGAGTATTCATCACGATAGGACCATTCCATGCAATGGGCTCCTTGGTAGGAGGTGCAGACATCAGCATGACTTCGGCACCCTTCTCGCCAGTCTCGATGGTCACCGCATCGCCCTCCACAAGACGCACTGCCGTTTTCTCGTTTACATGTGTCTCACCTGTTGTAACTTCACCCAAGAGCGTGAAGATCATCACCGTATTCTGCTCTTTTACATCGAGTGTGATCTTGGCATTCGGTTCGAGATGGATATCATAGTAGTCGAGCGGCAGGTACTTGCCTTGCCACCCCTTGTGCCCCTTGTATTCGCCAGTGAGCAGACGTAGTTTGCCGCCTTCCAATGGGAATTCCTGGATTTCGTCCTTCAAGATTCCATGATAGGCAGGGGATGCCGTCATCTTGTCTTTGGCAGGCAGGTTGAGCCAGAGTTGCAGCCCCAAGAGACTATCGCCGCCCGGCATCTCTGAATGATAGGCACCAGATCCTGCTGTAAGCCATTGTGCCTCACCATCTGTTATGGTCTCTTTACTGCCCAAATGGTCTTCGTGTGTCATGCTACCCTTCGCCAGGAAGCTCACGGTCTCGATACCACGATGAGGATGCTCTGGGAAGCCTGCCTTATAGTCATTTGGATTATGACTGTCGAAAGAGTCAAGCATCAAGAACGGGTCGAAATCATAAATAGTATCATGCCCCAACACCCTTACGAGTTTTACTCCTGCTCCATCCTGTGCCCTGAAGCCCTGAACCTGCTGTATAACTTTTCTTTCTTTCATTTCTTATTCTTTTATATAATTAATATGATTTTCACATTTCACAAGATACCCGCCAGCTAAAGCTCCGTATCCGATTTCGATATTCTTCTGATGACGCTTTCTTTATCGGCTCAACTTGTCAACACACATCTGCAAGCAAGTATGCTGCCAAACCTACTTTTGCTATAACTATTTCAGTCGCACACGACTGACTTACCTCTGATGACAGAAATAAGGCAAAAAAAGTGTCAGGAAAATAAAAATAGTTATCTTTGTAGCCAGAACCCACACACTTTACCTATGGATAAGATAACAGCGCAACAGCTCGATGACGAAATTAGCTTCAAGCTTTACACCTTAAACAGGTTGATACAGCAAGCATATACAACCTACCTCTCACCCCTTGGCATCACCTATCCACAATATCTGGTGATGAAGGTGTTACTTGAGAATGACGAACTTCCGGTTGGCGTCATCTCTTCACGTCTAATGCTTGAGACCAATACTGTGACCCCCATTCTTCAGCGAATGGAGAAGTTGGAATTGCTGGAACGAAAATTCCGTTGTAGCGACCAACGGCAGCGTATCATCTCGCTTACAGAAAAAGGAGAAGCCCTGCGCCAGCGTATAACTGAGGTGTCTGTACAGGTTGCGACATACCTTAGTGACTTGAATATGAATTGCACCAATGCCAACATCCTCAAGGACCTCCTCAATGATTTCATACAAAAGATCAGTTGACAGCAGGCCAAGCCTCGCATAACTTAATGATTCCTTAGAATGTCTGTTACTCCCTAACTCCAGGTGAGGCAAACTGCGAAGAGCATAGCTGAATGGAATGTGGACAATAGGTCTGCTGACAAAGGAGGGCTTGAAGTGAAAGGGAATGCATGGCTGTTAAAACATACCAAACGACACTTTCACTGCATATCATAATTTTGGTATTACAAAGCTCATACATTCACATTACCAGCCTAATATGTTGACCCGTCGATTGTGGACCCGTCTCGAAAGACAGGTGGGACTGACGAATTGCCAGTGCCACCTGTTGCTCTTTCCTTGGCCAGAGATAGGCTCATGACCATGTTGACGAGATTAGTTAAAATTCAGCTCGGGAGCCTTCTCTGCGCCCGATGCTGCTTCGAACTTAGACATCCGTTCAAAACCAAACACCCCGGCGAACAAAACATTTGGGAATGATCTCACATCCTGGTTGTAGTCTTGCACGGCAGCATTATACTTTTGGCGAGCCTCGTTGATGCGATTCTCAGTACCCTCAAGCTGAATCTGCAGACTCTTGAAGTTTTCGCTGGCCTTCAGTTCGGGATAACGCTCGGCGACGACCATGAGCCGGCCGAGTGCCTGCGACAACTCACCTTGAGCAGCCTGAAATTGCTGCAACTTCTCCGGAGTCATGTTTTCAGCATCCAGCTTGATCTGTGACACCGCAGCACGAGCTTTCGTCACAGCCTCAAATGTTTCTTTCTCGTGCTTTGCATAAGCCTGCACTGTTTTGGCAAGGTTAGGAATGAGGTCAGCACGTCTCTGATAAGTAGCCTGCACATCAGCCAAAGCTGTAGTGGCTCCCTCCTGTTTCTGCACCATTCCGTTATAGGCTCCACAAGCCCCCATGCCCAATATCACGACAACGGCAACGACAACCCATACGATTAGATTACCTTTTTTCATAAGCTAAATTGATTTCTTGTTTCTATTAATAATATGATTGATATTTGCAAAACGGTTACCATCCACCTCCGGCTCCTCCGCCTCCGAAGCTACCGCCTCCGAAGCTACCGCCTCCGAAACTGCCTCCACCGAACGAACCACCAGAACCACCGCCGAAGCCGCCGCCACCACCGAAAATAAAGGGTGGAAACCAATCATCGTCTTTACTATTACGCCGATTGCGGTTCTGCTTTGCAGGTGGTTTCATGAATCCAAACTGAACGAGGATGAATCTGACCAGCTGAGTCAGTGGTACTCCAAAGAAGACCAGCAACAGGATAATGATCAGCAGCCAATCCTTTATGGTCATCTCTACTCCCTGATCAACAGACTCAATGCCTGTACTTCCGGTCTTGAACTTATTATACATGGCCTTCGAGACATCAAGCACGGCCAAGTCAGTCTGGTTCTGCCGCATATTCTTCACGATACACGCCCTGGCTATGTCGTCAGACTCTACGTCTGTCAGGTCACCCTCCAGTCCTTTGCCAGGAGCAATGAAATAGCTGCGATCGCCCACTGCAATAACAATGACCAGTCCCCTGTTTTCGCCTTTCTTGCCTACACCATAATTATTACCCACATCTTGGGCCATGCGAAAAGTGTCAGCCCCCTTGACATGATTGACAACGATGAAAACCGTTTGCACGCCACACTCACGATGCAATTTGCCGAGATAATAATCTGAAGAATCGCGCATACTCTCCATGAGCAATCCATCAGGGTCGCTCACATATCGGTTACGATCCTGCAGATGCACCATCGGTATGTCATCAGCCGACCACTCACGGGCATGAGTCGACAACGACAAGAGCTGGAACAGCGCTATCAGTAATAATGACCGACGGAATCTCAACAAAAAATAAGCCATGACTCGATAAGCTTTAAAACCATGTAAGGAATGAGACTCTTACGATCAATTACGAATCTTTGACCAAACCCACAGCACGATAACTGCGCCAATAACAGCAGTCCCGATTTGACCAATTGCCCCACTCCATTCTACTCCAAGCCATCCAAGCACATTGCCACCGACAAAACCACCGATAAGACCGAGGAACAGATCCATAAAACAGCCCTGTCCTTTATGATCCATAATCTTTCCGGCAATCAGACCGGCTATGATACCCACTATAATCGTCCAAATCATGAATTTATATTTTTTTGTTGTTAGATGTATTCATCGCAAAGATAAGACTTTTTTTCATTGGTTCAGACAATAAGAACAAAAAAGTTCGTGAAGGCAGACAAATTCATCGGTCTATACCGAGGAGCGACTTAATCTCTGACATACCCAAGTCACATATTTTCAGAGTATCTACTCCTCATAATCGACTCTAGCAACAGGCGTGCCAAACCTCGCTCAAGTGCTATCATTTAGTAAATGGAACCTCCTACTGACGAAAGTGGCTTACCCTTAATTTATATTAAATATATAAGCCAGACATATCACCCTAAGGTTATTTGACGTAATTTTGCGAACAATATGATAAAGGTGTTATTTTTATGTACAGGGAACAGTTGCCGTAGCCAGATGGCAGAAGCCTACCTCCAATCCCTGGATTCGACAATGGTAGTACGCTCTGCGGGGACCCACCCTTGCAAGGTGATCAATCCCTACGCCGTCCGCGTCATGGCAGAAGACGGCTTTGACCTTTCCACGCACACCACCAATAATGTGACCGACTATCTGCCGGAACCTTGGGACTACGTAATCACTGTGTGTGGAAATGCACGCGAGACTTGCCCTCACTTTGTGGGAACGGTAGGTCAGCGACTTCACATTGGCTTCGACGATCCAGCAGAAGCTGCAGGAACAGACGAAGAAATTATGGCAACATTCCGGAAGATAAGAGACCAAATTAAAACTGAAATCAAATCGTTCTATCTACTTCATATCAAGCAAGATCATGAGACAGTATAGCATCAAAAATGAACAGACGGCCCGATTCTGCAAGGCCCTTGGTCATCCGGCACGAATCCAGATTCTACAATTCTTGGCAAGCAGAGACGACTGCTACTTCGGCGACATACATGAAGACCTCCCTATCGCCAAGACCACGGTCAGTCAGCATCTCAAGGAATTGAAAGATGCAGGACTCATCCAGGGCAGCATTGAGCCACCCAAAGTGAGATACTGCATCAACCGGGAGAACTGGAACTATGCCCGAGAGCTCATCCAAGCACTATTCGGCATGCCACTGTGTGGGAGCGAATGCTCCTGCGAATCCTCGCCATCTTCTCATTCTCTTTAGGTAGTCTGTGGGGACTGCTTGTTTTATATGAAACTTTGTTCGTAAAACTACGTTATGCGTACATTAGCAACAAGACAACAGGTAAGTTACCTCCCATCATCATGCCAATGGAAATCATTATTTTAGGGTCTATTTGTACCCGATGCCAGAAAGCCTTCGACCAGGTGAGCCAAGTCGTGACCGAATCAAGTCTGGATGCTATAGTCAGATTTGAAACAGATATCGTGAAAATCCTCGATTACAACATCCGGTCTTTACCAGCCATCGTTGTGGACGGCGTAGTAAAGATGAACGGCAAAGTACCCACCGCAACAGAAGTGCACAAGATGTTGAACCACTCAAATACAGAGCAGCCACCGACGACAAATTTTAACCCTTGCCGGTCTGGCTCATCAAAATAGCTATCAACAATATAATAAAATATGAAGACAATAGAAATTTTCGACCCAGCCATGTGCTGCTCCACCGGAGTATGCGGTCCCAGCGTAAACAAAGAGCTACTTAGAATCGCAACCATCATAGAAACTTTGAAAAAGATGGGCATCCATGTTACGAGACACAATCTGAGCTCTGAGCCTCAGGCATTCATACAGAACACAACGGTTAACCAGCTCTTGCGCGCCGAGGGTGCCGACGTACTACCTGTCACTCTTGTCGATGGCGAGGTAGCCGTAAAAGGAGGCTATCCTTCTTCGGCACAGATGAGTGAATGGACCGGCAAAGACCTAAGGTACATTCCCCTACCCGCTCAGCTATCGTGCGGTAACACATCTGGTGACAGCAACTGCTGTAGCGAAGGGCGGAACGAAAGCGACGCCAAAAGTGACACATCGACATCATGCTGCTGTGAGCCAGACCGTTCGCAGGGCTGCTGCTGTTAAGGCGGGTTCTATTAATTACCACCGAAACAAAATAACTAAATCATGGATTACGTTTTGCCATCTTTCGGACTCTCTTCGGCCCAAATTGCCGGTTAGCCTGCGGCTGAAGTTCGGCTGCGCTCGGTCAAACGAGCAAGCTCGATGACACTCGCTGGCACGAACATTCGCTCAGTCGTTATGCCCGCATAACTCCTTCGTGTACTTGCAATTTGCCCTCGAAGATAGTCTCGAAATCTGACAAAGCTAATTAATAGAACCCACCTTAACTACAGGCTTATATGAAGAACTATAGCGTAACAGACATTGCCGGACAGAAGTACATCTTCTTTACCGGCAAGGGCGGGGTGGGCAAAACCAGTATCGCCAGTGCCACAGCCATTGCGTTGGCCAACACCGGCAAAAACGTGATACTGATTTCCACCGACCCAGCCAGCAATCTTCAAGATGTATTCCAACGTGACATCTCGCAACATGGCACCACCATTGCCGAGGTTCCCGGACTCACCGTAGTAAACCTCGACCCCATCAAGGCCGCAGAGGAATACAAGGAGAGCGTAGTAGGCCCTTACAGGGGACTGTTGCCAGCCTCAGCCATTGAGAATATGGAGGAACAACTTTCGGGTTCGTGTACTGTTGAGATTGCAGCCTTCAACCAGTTTTCCGACTTCCTCTCCGGACAAAGCGTCTACGACAAATACGACCACATCATCTTCGATACGGCACCCACCGGACATACACTCCGTATGCTACAGTTGCCTACAGCGTGGAATAGCTTCATCAAGACCAGCAAGCACGGAGCCTCGTGCCTAGGACAACTGTCGGGTCTGGAACAGCGTAAGGACATATACCGTCAGGCCGTTGAGACATTGGCCGACCCACAGAAGACCGTACTGGTGCTCGTCTCCCGCCCAGACCAGTCGCCGCTGAGAGAAGCCGCCCGCTCATCGCATGAGCTCAAGCAACTCGGTATCGGTAACCAAGCCCTGGTAGTCAATGGCATCATCGAGCAGAAAGACGAGTGCGACCCACTGGCCTCCGAGATGTACGAACTCCAGCAAGAGGCCCTCCGTCGCCTTCCACACGAATTGTCGGCCCTGCCCACCTACGCCGTGCCGCTTCGTCCTTATCACATTGATAACCTTAACAACCTCAAAAAACTGTTGACCTACAGCGGTGGCACTAGCATCGAAGCACCTGCTTCTCTGCCCCCCTACACCACCCTCGAAGAACTGATTGACCAACTCTACCAACAGGGCAAACGCGTCATCTTCACCATGGGCAAGGGTGGTGTTGGCAAAACCACACTGGCCACCGACATTGCGATTGGCCTAAAGAAACGAGGAGCTGACGTGCTGCTCACCACCACCGACCCTGCCAACCACCTAGATTACCGTCTTGCCGACCTTGAAGGCATAACAATGGCCCACATCGACGAGCAGCAGGTACTGGAGGAATATCAAGCCGAGGTGAGGCGCAAGGCCATCGAGGCCGGCGTTGCCGACCTCTCGTATATCGACGAAGACCTGCGGTCGCCGTGCACACAAGAGATTGCTGTATTCAGGGCTTTTGCCGACATCGTGGCTCGCGCCGACAGCCAGACCATCGTCATCGACACAGCTCCCACAGGCCATGCCCTGCTCTTGCTCGACTCAACCCAGAGTTACGACAAGCAAATTGAGCACTCTGCAGGTGACACCCCACAGTCGGTGAGACAGCTACTTCCTCGCCTGCGAGACAGTCGGCAGACCGAAGTCATCATCGTGACATTGCCCGAGCCCACTCCCCTGTATGAAGCAGAACGCTTGCAGGGCGACCTCCGCAGGGCCGGTATCCAGCAGAAATGGTGGGTAGTAAACCAATGTCTGTCGCTTAACGACACGCAAAACAGTCTTCTTCTGGCCCGCCGTCAAGATGAATCACATTGGATTAAGGCCGCAAACAAAATCTCTGACGGACACCTGGTGCTCATCGGATGGAAAGGAAAATGAAACATGGAAAAGAGAAAGATTGGATTTTTTGACCGTTACCTCTCTTTATGGGTACTCCTCAGTATCGCCGTTGGCATTGCTATCGGGAAATTTATTCCTCAGATGCCTTACGCCTTGAGCCAACTGGAATACGAACACGTCAGCATTCCTGTAGCTCTACTCATCTGGCTGATGATCTATCCCATGATGATGAAAGTCGACTTTCATAGTGTGCGCCAGGTGGCCCGCCATCCCAAAGGGCTGATTGTTACCTGTGCCACCAACTGGCTTATCAAGCCATTCACCATGTTTGGCATAGCATGGGTATTTTTCTTCGTTGTCTTCCATTCGCTCATCCCTGAGACCCTGGCACACGAGTATCTGGCCGGTGCCGTGCTGCTGGGTGCTGCTCCCTGCACAGCGATGGTATTCGTGTGGAGCTACCTGTCTAATGGCAATGCCTCCTACACCTTGGTCCAGGTAGCTGTCAACGACCTTATTATCCTTGTAGCCTTTGCACCCATAGTGGCTTTTCTCCTAGGTGTGGGTGGTGTAAAGATTCCATATACAACGCTCTTGTTGTCTGTATTGCTGTTTGTGTTATTGCCCTTGCTGGCAGGCATTGGCACTCGACGGTCAGTTATCTCGAAGAAAGGACAAGAATACTTTGAGGAAGTCTTCATCCACAAGTTTGACAAACTCACTACCGTAGGACTGTTGCTCACTTTGATTATCTTATTTTCTTTCCAGGGTCTGACCCTCCTCAGCAATCCGCTTCATATCGTCCTCATCGCAGTGCCGCTGACTCTCCAAACCTTTCTGATCTTCGCTTTGGCCTATGGATGGTCTTATCTATGGCGTCTGCCCCACGAGGTGGCTGCTCCTGCAGGTATGATTGGTGCCAGCAACTTCTTTGAGTTGGCCGTGGCCGTAGCCATCAGTCTCTTTGGTCTACAGAGTGGCGCAGCCCTGGCAACGACAGTGGGAGTGCTCACAGAAGTACCTATCATGCTGACTTTGGTAAGAATTGCGAATGCAACTCGCCCCCGTTACATGGCTCAAAATCAAAAATAGCTGCGTAACTTTGCATCAAGAACATACCATCTGGCAACGTTAAAGGTGCCATATAAGGCAAGCTTGACAATCTTTTATATATCAACAAACAAATATGAAACGTACATGAACAGCTTTCGCCAAAGGGAATGAAAAGGGATTTTTTGTATCTTTGCCACAGATAACCCTTAAACCCTACAGATATGGCGACACAGAAGAACGAGGTCTCCTTTGAAGAGGTCGTAGCTCGTGGC
>JBHAFS010000105.1:0-6992 GCA_041856205.1 Prevotella sp. | reverse complement strand
TCCGGCCTATCCGTGGCATCGGTTTGACAAGGCCATAGGCGGGTTGTCGTGGTGTAGTTCGAGTCGAAACAAAGTCTGGTTCGACTCGAAGCAGAACGTGGTTCGACTCGAAGCAGAACGTGGTTCGACTCGAAGCAGGATGCTAGCACACATGGGAGACAATGCCTCAACGGCGTTGCCAGGGTACGAAAACTTGGCTTAGGAGGCAATAGTCGGCAGCTGTGAGATGAAGATTGGGTTGCATTTTACATTAAACCCACCCCGACAGGGATAGCGGCATTTACAAGGCTCGGGTGACCTGCACAGCAAGGCTACCCTGTCTTGTTGTACGATGGCGCGAACTACGCTGTCGGGTTACACTCATCCTCTTACCAGGAGACAAGAAGCAAAAAACCATCTTTTAGGTTGTTATCGCATGGGATGCACTTCTTTTCTCCGCCAAAAATCATTATATTTGCAATAAAAAAAATCGTTTCGCTTAGTTTTTCGTCACGTTCAGCGGTAATAAGGGTGTATGAAGCAAAAGACAACAGACATAGAGCGGCTGTTCCGACAGCATTACGAGCGGATGTACCGTCTGGCCAGGGCCATCCTCTACGATGCCGACGAATGTCGCGACGTGGTGAGCGACGTGTTTGAGCGCCTGCTCCGCGAGGACACCGTGCTGCTGCCCGACACCGAGGAGGCCTATCTCCTGAGGAGCGTGCGCAACCGATGTCTCAACATCATAGCCCACAAGGGGGTGAGAGAACGCGTGGAAAAGATGCTCGTCATGGACGAGGAGACTATGATCTCTGACAACGACGACGAGCAGCTGGACCGTCTGCGCGACATCATCGACCACCTCGACCCACCCATCCGGCAACGCATCCTCCGGCTCAGGCTGCAGCAGGAGATGACCTACCAGGAGGTGGCCGATGCCGTAGGGGTGAGCAAGGTGACCGTCTACAACCACCTGTCGCAAGCCATCGACACAATCAAACAAATTTTCAAGCAAGCGAAACAATGAAAAACGAAAACATCAATGACAAGCGTGCGATGTTCCTCGATATGCAGGATCATCCCGAAAAATACACCGACGAGCAGATCACCGCGCTGCTGGCCGATGATGACATCAAAGCCTTTGCCGAGACCCTGGCCATGAGCAAGCGGGCCATGATGCGGCAGGAGGCCGACCCCGTGGATGTGGACGCCGCGTGGCAGCAGTTTGCCGAGGCCCACAGCCTGCCCCGGCGCAACCGATACAAGACAGCCGCCGTCACCACAGGCATCGTCTTCCTCTCGGGCATAGCCCTCGCCGCCGTGGTACGGCTGGGTGTGTTCTCGCCCACCCCACGGTCTGCCGACAGCCCTCTGTCACCGCGCACGGAGCGCGTGGCCTCAACCGACACCCTGCGCAAGGACTCCATTGCCGCGCCCAAAGACAGCGTAGACCTCTCGCCCGTGACCTTCGAGGATGCCGAGCTGGGCGCCATTCTCACGCAGATGGGAGCGTTCTACCACGTCAACGTGTCCTTTGGCAAGGAGGCCTCACGCCACATCCGACTATATTTCCAGTGGGACAAGCACCTCGACCTGCAACAGCAGATTGACCTGCTCAACGCCTTCGACCGCATCAACATCACCCTTCAGGGCAACCAACTCAACGTAGACTAAACCCATGAAACACCTTATTATATATATGCTCTGCGCCTTTTGCCTCCCGCTCTCGGCGCAGCGCATCACCCGACAATATCATAACGTGTCGATGGCCGACGCATTGAAGGAGCTGAATACGCTGCAAAACAAATATGCGGTGAACTTCATCTATGACGACCTCGAGGACTTCCGCGTCTCCACCACCGTGCGCGGCCTCTCCGTGCCCGATGCCGTCAGCCGCATCGTGGGTTTCTACCCCATCGCCGTGACGCAGAAGGGCAACGTCATCCTCGTGGAATGTACCCACAAGACCGAGCACCATCTCACGGGCCGCATCATCGACGAGCAGGGCGAGGCCGTGCCCTTTGCCAACGTGCTGCTGCTCTCGCCCGCCGACTCTACGGTCATCGCGGGTGGCGTGAGCAACGAGAGCGGTGTCTTCGTGGTGCCCTACGAGACCGCCAAGGTGATTGCCAAGGTGAGCTATGTGGGCTACAAGACCGTCTATCGCACCTTCACCACCGAGCAGGCGGGCACCATCCGCCTGCAGCCCGAGGAGTACACTATTAAAAAAATTATAGTAAAAGGAGAACGGAGGACAACTATTCTGAAAGATGGCTCGTTGATTACAAATGTTGCGAACACCTTGTTATCTAGTTCCACAGACATGGATGAACTATTGCAGAAGATTCCCGGATTGCTAAAGCAGCCCGGGGGAAGCATAGTGGTGTTAGGAGCAGGAAAACCAGAAATTTATATCAACAAACACAAAGTAGCAAGCTATGGCGAAATTAGTCGACTTTCTCCAAAGGACATCAAGTCTATAGAGGTAATCAACACCCCCGGAGCCAAATACAGTGCAGAGACAAACGCCGTTGTCATCATTCATACGCTGAGAACAACAGAAGGTTATTGGGTGGAAACCAACCTAAATCAGAAGTATGGTTTTTATCCAAATTATGATTGGGATGTAACTCTTGGACAACGTCATGGAAACCTGACAGCCTCTGCCTATTATAGCCTGTCAAAAACCAAGATGCGCGTCAACCAACCCGTTGATGAGACCATTATAACGGAAACAGATACCTATCATTACACCAGAGAGCAGCACGATATAAGAAAAGGTACCCTTAACAATTGGCAGGGAAATCTGGAATATGTCATCAGCGAGAAACAGCAGGTGGGTGTTGAATATGATGGCAATTATGCGGACGGTAATTCACTACGAATGACGAAACTTGACTATTTCCATAACAACCAGTTTGTGAAGCACTCTGACATAGACAACAGGGAGCTCAGCACAGATTTGTTCCAACATCTGAATCTTTATCACAATGGTCAATGGAACAAGAACTTATCCTCCGACCTGAACATAGACTACGTTTATAAGAATAGTCCATCCAACCAGACCGTAGCAGAACGTTCTGCCCAAGATGAAGCGGTGACCGTCAGTCATGGCAGGAATCGCTTTCACATTTATTCCGCCCGGTTCAATACAGACTGGCAAGCGAACAAGAAGTTGAAATTTTCGGCCGGTCTGGATGGCAGCCTTGTCAGAGGAGGAGGTTATCTTGATTTTGGCAATCAGGAGTTCGAAACATCAGACTACAAACAGAAAGAAGACCGTCTCGCCATTTATGCCACACTCCAGACACAGGTAGGAGATTTCTCGTTGAAAAGCGGGCTACGCTACGAAATGGTGAACTCACACTATATCGACAACCTTGATACAAAAGGCAATGTAAACAGAGCTTATCATGATTTCTTCCCCTCACTGACCCTTTCGTATTCAGCAGATGAATGGTCAAACACCTTGACCTTCACCTCACAGATTATCCGACCTTCATTCAGACAACTGAGTGAAAGTAATTATTACATGTCTGAATTCATGTACCAGGTAGGAAATCCACTCTTAAAGCCCACACAGAGATACCGTTTTCAGTGGACCACACAATATAAGTGGCTCACGCTGTATGCGCATTATACATATTACAAAAATTATATTGACAACGGTTTCAACTTTCAGGAGGACTCCCCCAATATCATCATAAGCACTTATAACAATTATAGGAAAAACGAAATATTAGGAGTGGGAGCTTCCGCAAGAAAAAATTTGGAATGGTACTATGGCATGGTGCAGACGGCTCTCAGCTGTCCTTTCTTCAATACTGAATATCTTGGAGAGACGGTTCATTTTCGGAAGCCTCAATTTACACTTGTAACCAGCCATATTTTCAAATTGCCAAAATCGTTCACCATTGATTTATACTATATGTACTGCAATGGTGGGAACCGCTCTTATATATCATTTGATCCGTATCAAAACCTGACGTTGAGTATCAAGAAAACCGTGCTTCACAACCGACTGACCATTACCTTGAAAGCAAATGATATTCTCAGGCAACTCAAATATACAGAAAACATGAAGATTGGCCGACTTAGCTTTCGACAAACTGAGGACTATCAACAATGGTATTTTGGTATCAACATCAAATACCAATTCAATAAACGGAAAGACTTTAAGAGCAATTCGTCTGCTCAAAGTGAAATTGAACGGTTATAGTTATAATCGATATTGCTCTATCTGACAATGTATGCTATTATCGAATATGAAACGAACTATATTTTTCATTCTTGTCCTGCTCTGCGCCACGAGCCTCCCGCTCTCGGCGCAGCGTATCACCCGACAATATCACGACGTGTCGATGGCCGACGCATTGAAGGAGCTCAATACGCTGCAAAATAAATACGCGGTGAATTTCATCTACGACGACTTGGAGGACTTCCGCGTCTCCACCACCGTGCGCGGCCTCTCCGTGCCCGATGCCGTCAGTCGCATCGTGGGCTTCTACCCCATCTCCGTGACGCAGAAGGGCAATGTCATCCTCGTGGAATGTACCCACAAGACGCAGCACCATCTCACGGGCCGCATCATCGACGAGCAGGGCGAGGCCGTGCCCTTTGCCAACGTGCTGCTGCTCTCGCCCGCCGATTCCGCGGTCATCGCGGGTGGCGTGAGCAACGAGAGCGGCATCTTCGTGGTGCCCTACGAGACCGCCAAGGTGATTGCCAAGGTGAGCTATGTGGGCTACAAGACCGTCTGTCGCCTCTTTACCAACGAGCAGGCGGGCACCATCCGCCTGCAGCCCGAGACCCAGACGCTGCAGGCCGTGAAGGTAAAAGGATATCGCCCCACCTATCGAATGACCAACGAGGGCATGGTGACCACCGTGGAAAATACGGCTCTCGCACACATCGGATCGGCCCAAGACGTGATAGAGCATCTGCCATTGGTGCAGAAAACGGGTGATAATGAGATTACCGTTCTGGGCAAGGGCACTCCCGAAATCTATATCAATGGGCGCAAAGCGCAGAATGCCAATGATTTGAAGACTTTGAAGTCGGAAGACATCAAGAATGTGGAACTCATCACTTCGCCGGGTGCCAAGTATGACGCTTCGGTACGTGCCGTGGTAAATATCAAGACCATTGCCAAGCGTGGCGACGGCTTAAGCCTCAAGGCCGAGGCTACGGTCGAACAATATGCCCACGACACTTGTCTCGACGGTCAGCTCTCAGCCAACTATCGCCGTGGCGGACTGGATATCTTCGACAACCTTTATTACTCACAGGGCCGATACCGCTCCGACAACCACATGCGGCAAGATATCCGGATGGACACCCTTTGGCAGCAGACAATGAACAACAAATGGATTACAGAAGAACGTGAGATAGAAAACACGTTCGGCATGAACTATGCCATCAACGACAGCAACTCCGTGGGTGCCAAATATGTGCTCGGCCTCCAGCCACGACACTTGCAACGGCTCGACAACGACGCCGAGGTCTTGGCCGACGGCCTTCCCTACGACCAAATCAAGGCCGACGGCGAGGAGAACACCAAGTCACAGCCTTCTCATCAGGTCAATCTCTACTATAATGGCATCCTTGGTGGCACATCAGTCGATCTCAACATGGACTATCTCTATAACCAGCATCGCATCGTCTCGCAGACCCTTGAGCAAAGCGATGTCATCGGCAACCGGGTGGTCGATGCTGAGAATAAGTTGCGCAACCGACTCTTTGCCGCCAAACTCATTCTTGGCCGACAGTGGCTCGGCGGACAATTGGACTTCGGGGCAGAATATACCAACACCCATCGCAACGACGATTACGTCAATCCGCAAAACATCGTGCCCACCTCGTTTGCACGTCTCGAAGAGCAGCGCACAAGCCCTTTTGCCCAATACAAGCGCATGGTGAATGGCTTGGGACAGTTCACACTGGGTCTGAGATATGAGTGGGTCAATTTCGACTATTACAAAAACGGTCAGCACCAAGACGGTCAGAGCCGACGGTTCTCCAATTTATTCCCAAGCCTATCGTGGGCCTTCAAAGTAGGCGGAGTACAAGCACAGCTGGCTTACACCACCCACACCCGTCGTCCCACCTATCGGGAACTATCTAACAATGTGACCTACGCCAACCGTTTCCTGCGTAACTCGGGCAACCCTACCTTACAATCAGGCTATATTCACGACATTACCCTGCAGGGCATGTACCGTTGGGTGCAGTTCAATATATCATATACCGACCTCCGGAATGCCATCGTATGGGACTTCCAGTTGATAGACACCCAACCCGTCAGTCTGCTCTCACGTGCCAACGCCAAGAGTCTCAAGACCTTACAGCCGGCCATTGTCCTCGTGCCACGCTTCGGCTTTTACAGTCCGAAGCTCACCTTGGCAATGAACAAGCAATGGTTCAAATATGACGGGGCAAGCTATAACAAACCCATATTCTTCCTGACTTTCGACAACGACTTCAAGTTCTCCGAGACGCTTACTGGAAATATATTATATAGCTATCAGGGCAAGGGCGACTATCAGAATGTCTATCTTGACATGGTACGCAGTCATTTGGACATCAGTCTGACCAAGATTCTCTGTCACGACAAGCTCAGCATTCGCTTGGCTGCCAAGGATATTTTTAGGGATATGAAGGATGGCAACCACATGCAAAGTAATGGAACCGTCTATTATCAAAGCAATGTCTACGACAAGCGCCGTATCACCCTGACCGTGAAATACAACTTCAACGCCACCCGAAGCAAGTACAAGGGTACGGGTGCGGGCAACGAAGAGAAGAAGAGACTGTAACAGACTGTTCACCCAAACAAAGCAAATGTGATGAAACATCAAGTCATTCTTATCCTGCTCTGCGCCTTCTGCCTCCCGCTCTCGGCGCAGCGCATCACCCGACAATATCATAACGTGTCGATGGCCGACGCATTGAAGGAGCTGAACACGCTGCAAAATAAATACGCGGTGAACTTCATCTATGACGACCTCGAG
>JBHAFS010000104.1:0-3643 GCA_041856205.1 Prevotella sp. | reverse complement strand
TTTGCCATCTTTCGGACTCTCTTCGGCTCAAATTGCAAGTTCTCTCAGTCGTTATGCCCGCATAACTCCTTCGTGTACTTGCAATTTGACCCCGAAGATAGTCTCGAAAGCTGACAAAGCTAATTAATAGAACCCACCTTAAGAGAATTTTATGCAAAAAAGTACTAAACTTATCCATGTAAAACCTAAAATACTAACCTAATTACCTAATGGTGCATGAAGGCCGCCGCCCTTGCTTTTGATTTCTATTGCAAAGATAGGACAGTAGACACAAATCGCGAAATAAATTCAGCCAAGTCGCCGAATCACTCAGCAAAACCATGATACTTAATAAGTATTTACGGTGGTTTACATTTTTTTTTGTCGTTAGCCTATTGTATAAGGGCTGTTTTTATTACCTTTGCCGCGAATTTAATTTATTGTTTATGTGTGGTATAGTAGGATACATTGGTAAGCGCAATGCGTATGAGATACTGGTCAAGGGACTTCACCGTCTGGAATATCGTGGTTACGATTCTGCCGGCGTGGCACTGCTCAACGACCGTCAGCAACTGAACGTCTATAAGGCCAAGGGCAAGGTGAGCGACCTTGAGACCGCTGCACAAGGCAAGGACTGCAAGGCTGAGGTGGGCATCGCCCACACGCGCTGGGCCACCCACGGCGAGCCCTCCGTGCGCAACGCGCATCCCCATGTGTCGGAGTCGGGCAACCTGGTCATCGTACACAATGGTATCATCGAGAACTTCACCCTGCTGCGCGACCAGCTCATGGAGAAGGGCTTCAAGTTCAACAGCGACACCGATACCGAGGTGCTGGTACAGCTCATCGAATATGCCCAGCAACAGAACAACTGCTCGCTGGTCGAGGCCGTGCGCCGGGCCCTTACCCGTTGTATCGGTGCCTATGCCATCGCCGTGCTCGACCGTCGCGACCCGTCGACGCTGGTAGCAGCCCGCAAGGGCTCGCCTATGGTCATCGGTATCGGCAAAGACGACGGCGAGTTCTTCATCGCCTCTGATGCCACTCCCATCGTAGAGTACACGCAAGAGGTGGTGTATGTCGACGACGAGCAGGTGGCCGTTTGCCAGCCCGGCAAGGCGCTGCAGATCATCGACCTGAAGAACCAACCGGTGGACGTGGATGTCAAGCAGATCGACATAGACCTCGACATGCTCGACCGCGGCGGCTTCCCACACTTTATGCTCAAGGAGATTTTCGACCAGCCCCAGTGCCTGCGCGACTGTATGCGCGGCCGGCTCTTTGCCGAAGACGACATGGGCAACAACAAAGAATACGACGCTGCCACGGGCTATGCCGACCCTAATGTACACAACGACGTCATCCTCAGTGCCGTGCGCAACAACCGCGCACGTCTGCTCTCGGCCACCCGGTTTGTCATCGTGGCCTGCGGCACCAGCTGGCACGCCGGGCTCATTGCCAAGCAGCTCATAGAGCACTATTGCAAGATACCCGTCGAGGTCGACTATGCCTCTGAGTTCCGCTACCGCGACCCGGTGATCTATCCCAGCGATGTGGTCATCGCCATCTCGCAGAGCGGCGAGACGGCCGACACGTTGGCCGCCATCAAGCTGGCCAAGAAGAACGGCGCCTTCCTCTTCGGCATTGTCAATGCCGTGGGGTCGAGCATTGCCCGCGAGACCGACACCGGCATCTATATCCACGTGGGGCCGGAGATCGGCGTGGCTTCTACCAAGGCCTTCACCGGACAGCTCACCTGTCTCACCCTGCTCACCCTGGCCCTGGCCCATGCCAAAGGCACCATCGAGGTCGACGAGTATGTGGATATGATCCACGAGCTCAACGCCCTGCCTGGCAAGATCGAGCAGGTGCTCAAGTCCAACGACCAGATAGCACAGCTGGCCCGCATCTATACCTATGCCACCAATTTCCTCTATCTGGGTCGTGGCTGGAACTATCCAGTGGCACTGGAGGGTGCCCTCAAACTCAAGGAAATCAGCTATATCCATGCCGAGGGCTATCCTGCCGCCGAGATGAAGCACGGCCCCATCGCCCTGGTAGACAATATGATGCCCGTGCTCTTCGTGGCTACCCATCATCAGGGCTACGAGAAGATCATCTCCAACATGCAGGAGGTGAAGGCCCGTGGAGGGCGTATCATCGCCATCGTCACCGATGACGACACCGAGGTGAAGAAGCTGGCCGACCAGTGTATCAGCATCCCGCAGACGCTGGCCTCACTGGCCCCGCTGCTTGCCGTCATTCCCCTGCAGCTGCTGGCCTACCATATTGCCGTGGAGAAGGGGCTCAACGTCGACATGCCACGCAACCTGGCCAAGAGCGTGACCGTGGAGTAGGGGGCGTGGCCTCAGCCGATTTCATATAAAGCTACTCAATGCCTGTAACGACGTCCCGGCTTTTGTCGTCTGGTACGTGGTTAAACAAGACAACAGACATGAATTATTTCATCATCATCAACGGCGTGCAGCAAGGGCCTTTCACGGTGGCCGAGCTGCAGGAACGCCACATCGCCTCCGACACCCTGGTATGGGCAGAGGGTATGGCGCAATGGACACCGGCCTGGCAGGTAGACGAACTCAAGACGCTGTTCTACCAACAGCAGGCTACTGTCGCACCTCCACCTCCACCCTTCAATGTAGGTGAACAGACAACCCCACAATACGGGCATGAGGCTGTGACACCACAGCCAGCGCGCAAGCCTTCCCACAGGGGATGGTGGCTGGCAGCAGGGCTACTCTTCGTGCTGCTGCTCTTCATGGCCATCAAAAACCCGCCCAAGAGCAAGCACCAAGAGGTAATCAAGGAACATGTAGCCGGTGGAATCACCAAGGCGCTGACCAACGGTAACGGAGGTTTCTTGGGCCAAAACATGGATGTGCTCGCCCGGATGTTCGTGGGACCGGTGGTTGACGGCGTGCTCGACGAGATGCTCGTCTATCACAATTACCTGCTGTTCTCTACAACGACTATCGAGTTGCACGGCAATCGTGAGAAGACCACCTCGTATGGTTTCTTGGGGCAGGTGTTCACCGCCAACGAGCAAGAGATCGCCGATGCCATCAGTTCAAAGATGATGAAAGCCACCGGCCTGGGCAGCACCGACTACAGCTCCCTATCGGGCACCGGCGCTCAGCCGGAAGACGCGATGCCAGACGAAGGGCAGGATATGCAGAAACAGCCTGACGGTGCCACAACCGACACCCTCACACTGAGCAAGAAGATGAGTCGTGCCATCATAGACCATGTGGGAGCGGCCATCAAGAAACAACTGGTCGAAAATACTGATAGCGCCACCTCAAGTGGTGTGGGCAAGCTCGTCGATGATATCATTGGTCTGCTCAAGTGAAATTAATTTGAAAAATACACTTCAAATATTTTGCCATTACGAGGATTATCATTACCTTTGCAGTACAGAAAACAACTAATATTTGAGTCAGGGGCATAGCCCAGTTGGTTTAGAGCGCTGCAGTCACATTGCAGAGGTCATCGGTTCGAGCCCGATTGTCCCTACCACTCCGTTTAAAAGTCCAGATAGCCAATGGTTATCTGGATTTTATTCTTTCTCGGCCGCCACGGGTAAAGGTGGATGTGTAGAAGGAGTTAGGTCTGCTGGCAAACCTAGGCTCGCATCATATTCCTGTAC
>JBHAFS010000103.1:0-17388 GCA_041856205.1 Prevotella sp. | reverse complement strand
CTCTTCGGCTCAAATTGCCAGTTCACTCAGTCGTTATGCCCGCATAACTCCTTCGTTCACTTGCAATTTGACCTCGAAGATAGTCTCGAAAGCTGACAAAGCTAATTAATAGAACCCACCTTAACTGAGCCGAATATACGTAAGCACGGAAGGCTGCCGCGTGGAGACAGCAGCCGCCAAGCTGCGGCCGATGTGCCGGAAACGGCCTCCGCTCCTGCGCTATATTAAAATAGGTGCTCATCTGCTGTAGCAGTGTCCCTATCCTTGCTGTTGCAGTCAGGGAGGCCATCCAGGTGCCTTGCCGTGTCATCCCTCCATCGCGGCGCGCTGCTTCGAGAAATGATACTGTGCCGGAGACGAAATGCCTGCGGTCGGTGCAGATGGTGATAAAAAAGGAAACTCGCTACCGATGACAGGTCGTCGGCGTATGCGGTTGCCCGCATACGGGTAATTGCTTTGGCCGGCGTTCGATAAGCCCGACACAGACTGCTGGCGCGATGCATACTTGTCCGGTCGTGTGCTCACCATTCTTTCGTCGTGCATGATGTCTTGATGGGTGCCAGACGCTGCCGGTTACCATTCTGCGAATATATTTCACACAGCGTCACTGAGACACGGGGTCGAAGCCATGATGGCTTACGGGTTCACAGCGTATCCTCACCGAGCGACCCTCTGTGTACTCCATAAGGCGGAGCCTTCTTCGTGTACTCTATGGCTTTGTGTGAGCAACCATCGCTGAACAGATACCGCTGCCTGACACTTAGTTAAGTAAAGTTAAATAACAGTCTGTCACTTCGAACCTACACATGGGTTTGTTAACTTTAGGATACCAACCTGACAGATGCGATCTTGTTGCAGCTGTGGTGTACATGGGTCTGCTCGCAAGAGTGTCAAATCGTACATGATTAAGCTGTCAATCTCTTCAAACTGTCAATGTAAAGTTGCTGTCAAATTACGAAATGGTTCGTCGTATGCCAAGGCCATTTAAGCCAGCAGATATCCAAATGTCAGCCAAAACCAAGCCCTTATTAAATAAAATAATAGGAATATAGTGTTAAATTACGAAAAAACAATAAAAGTAGTGACGTGTTTTTGATGATGTTGCTGTTATGGAGATAAGTTATCCTATTTTTTACTAACTAATTAATGGAATGAAAAAGAGAAGAATGTTAGTTCTACATCGACATGGAATTGCGAAGACCGCAATCTTATTGCTGTTTTTCCTCCTGTCACCGTTGCAGTGGACCTATGCCCAAATTACATTGAGTACTGGCAAAACCACGATCGGGTCTGTCATCCAGAAGATCCAGGCACAAACCCAGTACAAGTTCTTTTATGACGATGCCATCAGCCGCACGCCGATAAGCGGCCTGAAAGTGAAAAATGCACCGCTTCAAACCGTATTGAAAGATGTGTTGGAGGGCAAGGGCATTGGCTACAAGATTGTAGACAACGTAGTCTATCTGAAACGCGAAGATGCCCCTAAGTCGGCCCCTGCCACCGCTCCTGCCGCCCCTGCCAACGGCCCGAAGAAGTCGGTGAAGGGTGTGGTGCTCGATGAGACCGGTACGCCCGTGATCGGTGCCACCGTCAAGATCAAGGGCACCAATATCGCCTCTGTTACCGACCTTGACGGAAATTTTCAACTTGAGGCTCCCGAGGGCAGTCAGCTCGAGGTGACCTACCTGGGCTACGGCAGCAAGGTCGTTGCTGCTGCAAGCGATGTGACGGTGAAGCTCGCCCCCGACGAGAAGGTCCTTGCCGAGGTGGTGGTCACCGCCCTTGGCATCAAGCGTTCGGAGAGGGCCCTGAGCTACAATGTGCAAAAGGTGTCGAGCGACAAGCTCACCACCGTCAAGGAGGTCAACTTCGTGAACAGCCTCAACGGTACCGTGGCTGGTGTGAACATCAACGCCTCGACCACCGGTGTGGGTGGTCCTACCCGTGTGGTGATGCGTGGTACCAAATCTATTACCGGCGGCAACGGCGTGCTCTACGTGATCGACGGTATCCCTATGGTCAACCCCAATGGCGGTGACATCGGTGGCGGCAAATATTCCAGCCAGCCCAGCGGCGAAGGCATCGCCGATATCAACCCCGAAGACATCGAGAGCATCAGCGTGCTCACCGGCCCGTCGGCTGCCGCCCTGTATGGTTCGGCCGCTGCCAACGGTGTGATCATGATCAACACCAAGCAGGGTCAGGAGGGCAAGGTGAGCGTCACCTATTCGACCAGTGCCGAGTTCTCGCGCCCGTTCATTCTGCCTGAGTTCCAGAATACCTATGGCAACGCACAAAACTCGTTCAAGAGCTGGGGCGACAAGCTCGAGACACCCAGTAACGTGAATCCTGAAGACTTCTTCAAGACAGGCCACAACTATGTGAACGCCGTGACCCTCACCACCGGCACCAAGACCAACCGCACCTTCGTCTCGGTGGCCGCCACCAATGCCGACGGCATCCTGACCAACAACGAGTACGACCGTTACAACTTCACGGTGAGAAACACGGCCGACTTCCTCAAAGACAAGCTGCACCTCGATGTCAGCGGCAGCTACATCATCCAGAAGACCCAGAACATGTATCGTCCCGGCGAGTACTACAACCCGCTGCTGGCCGTCTACCTCTTCCCTCGTGGTGAGAACTGGAACGACGTGGAGCTCTACAAGCGCTACGACCCCGTGCGCAGGTTCCCCGTGCAATACTGGCCCTACGGCGACCAGGGCATGCAGTTGCAGAACCCCTACTTTGTGGTCAACGACATGATGCAGCCCAGCAAGCGCAAGCGCTATATGTTTGCTGCCAGCCTGAAATACGACATCCTGCCTTGGATGAATGTCACGGGCCGCGTGCGCGTGGACAATACCAACACCGAGTCGGAGAGCCGTTTTCATGCCTCGGGCTTCGGTATGCTCTATGCCAACGACATCTATAGCAACGGTATGTACAGCCACTCGCTGGCACAGGCACAGCAGACCTACCTCGACCTGATGCTGAACATCGACAAGAGTCTGGGCACCGACTGGCACGTCACGGCCAACCTCGGTACCAGCCTCGAAGACAACTACTCAAGCTCTACGGGCTTTGGCGGCAACATCCTCAAGGTGCCCAACGTGTTCTCCTCAGCTGCCCTCGACCCTGCCAACAACCGTGGCTCCGACTCGCAGTTCCGCAAGCGCGGCACCGCCATCTTCGGTAGCGTGGAGACCAGCTGGCGCGACATGCTCTACCTGACGGTCACGGGCCGTAACGACTGGAGCTCGCTGCTCGTCAATGCCAAGGAGGAGTCGTTCTTCTACCCCTCCGTGGGTCTCTCGGGTGTGCTCACCAAGATGATGAAACTGCCCGAGGCCATCTCCTTTGCCAAGGTGCGTGCCTCATACACCGAGGTGGGCTCGCCCATCCCCGACCGCTATCGCGGCGTTACCCGCGGCACCATCACCTACGGTCTGTCAAATGGCGTACCCTCGACACGTACCGTGATGCCTTTCTACGACTTCAAGGCCGAGCGCACACGCTCGTGGGAGCTGGGTATGAACCTGCGTATGTTCGAGAGCAGGCTCAACTTCGACTTCACGTGGTACCACTCCAATACCTACAACCAGACTTTCAATGCCACCCTCTCGGCCACCGCTCCCTATTCGAGCATGTATATCCAGGCTGGTGACATCCAGAACTCGGGTATCGAAATGTCGCTGGGCTACAACGACCAGTGGGGCGACTTCGGCTACAGCACCAACCTGGTGTACGGTCGCAACGTCAACAAGGTGAAGAAACTGGTACACAACTACGACACCGGCATGGGCACTGTGGTCGACTTCACCGAGACCTCTGCCGGCGGCGGTTACATCCGCGAGGGCGACTCCATGGGCGACGTCTATGTCACCAAGGTGCTCAAGCGCGATGCACAGGGCCGCATCGCCGTCGACGAGAACGGCAACATCGCCTCGATGGAGCTGCCTGACGGCTACCACCTCAAGATCGGACATACTACGCCCGATTTCACCATGGGTTGGCGCAACAGCTTCTCGTGGAAGAATTTTTCGTTCTCGTTCCTCATCAACGCACGCTTCGGCGGTATCGTCACCTCGGGCACACAGGCCGTACTCGATCAGTATGGCGTGTCGAAGGCATCGGCCTTGGCCCGTGAGGCAGGCGGTGTGCAGGTGGCCGACGGTCAGGTCATCGACGCAGAGAAATATTTCAGCGTCGTTGGCGGTGAGCAGCTGACGGCCTACTATTACTACAGCGCCACCAACATCCGCCTGCAGGAGGCCAACATCAGCTACCAGTTGCCCACTCGCATCTTTGGAACCACCATCCCGAAGATCACCCTGTCGCTCATCGGGCGCAACCTGTTCATGATCTACAACAAGGCACCCTTCGACCCCGAGATCGCAGCATCTACTGGCACCTACGGCTATGGCAGCGACTACTTCGGTCAGCCTAGCCAGCGCAGCCTCGGATTCAGTGCAAAAGTACAATTCTAACCCTGTTTACCTTATGAAAACCAAGATATCTGTTATCATTGCCTCTGCCATCACCTTGGCAGGAACGCTGACTTCGTGCCAGCAAGATTTTGAGGAGATAAATACCGACCACCGCTATCCCACGGAGAGCGAGCTCAACATGGACAATCTCAACGTGGGCGGCCTGATCACATCGTTTGAGGAGACCATCTTCCCCGTGGGAAACTCGGGCACCGATTATGTCAACGACTATCAGATACCCTACACCCTGGCCGGTGCCTGCTGGATAGGCTATATTGCCCCCACACAGAACAAATGGGTAGGACGCGGATTCCCCACCTACTCGCTCAAGGCTTGGAGCAACTACACCTTCAACGTCATGGCCGGCTACACCTACCGCCAGTGGCTCGACATCAAGCGCCGCACCAAGGACGACCCCGCCGGCTACGCCATTGCGCAGATCATCAAGGTGGCTGCCGTACACAAGGCCACTGACACCTTCGGGCCCATTCCCTACTCGCAAACAGGCGTGGAGGGTATCACCGTGTCGATCTACGACGCACAGAAGGATGTGTACCAACAGATGCTGGCCGACCTCGACACGGCTGTCAACAACCTGAGCCAGGCCGGACACGACGTCTTCACCAGATACGACCTCATCTATAACGGCAACTATAACAAGTGGATGAAGTTGGGCAACTCGCTCATGCTGCGTCTGGCCATGCGCTGCGTCTATGCCGATGAAGCCCTGGCCCGCAAGTATGCCGAGAAGGCCATCACCAACCCCGGTGGTGTCATCACCGACATGGATGACAACGCTACCCTGTCGGAAGGAGCCGGCATCACCCTGAAGAACCCGCTGACCATCATCAACGGTGCCTACAACGACACCCGCATGGGAGCAGAGATCTATTCTTATCTGAAGGGATATGATGACCCCCGTATCGACAAGTACTTCACCAAGGGAACCATCAACAACGTGAGCGACTACTATGCCGTCAGGACCAATCTGCCCAATATCCAGTCGTACCAGGATGCCAAGAAGTTCTCTACCCTCAACGTGGCCGACGAGACACCGGTGTATATCGTGCGCGCCTCTGAGGTCTACTTCCTGCGTGCCGAGGGTGCCCTGCGCGGATGGCAGATGAACGGCAGCGCTGAAGACCTATATAAGAAAGGTATAGAGACCTCGTTTGCCGAACTCGGACTGAAGACCTCGGACCTGGCTACCTATATGGCCAACGCCACGGCACAGCCTGCCAGGTATGTCGACCCTGTGAATACCCAGTACAGCACATCGGCCGTCAGCACCATCACTATTCCTTGGGACAACAATGCCACCTTCGAGCGCAACCTCGAGCGCATCATCACCCAGAAATACCTGGCCCTCTTCCCCGACGGACAGGAGGCATGGAGCGAGTTCCGCCGCACAGGGTATCCCCACATCTTCACAGCCGTGACCAACAACACCGACTGTGACGTGAGCAGCGCAACAGGCCCGACCCGCATACCCTATTCCAACGACGAGTACACGCTCAATCTCGACAACATCAAGAAGGCTGTAGAGCTGCTGGGCGGCAACGACAACGGCTCCACACGACTCTGGTGGGACAAGAAAAACAAATAACGATCACAACCAGGAATGGCTATCAACCCATGTTGAAGAAAAATAAAACAAACAGAAAAATGAACAAATTATCTGCAATCATCGGTTTCTTCCTCCTGACGCTCACCTTCGGATCGTGCAGCGACTGGACTGAGGTGGAATCCGAAAATATAGACGAGCTGCTGGCCGATGCCGACTCGTCGCTGCGACTCTCGCACAAAATGTATCTTGAGAACCTTCGGGCTTACAAGCAGACCGACCACCAGGTAACCTTCGGCTGGTTTGGCGGGTGGACGGCAGAGAGCCCGGCCTCGCGCTATCTCTACAGCCTGCCCGACAGCACCGACTTTGTGTCGCTCTGGGGCTTTGCCGGTAACATGACCGAGAACCAGAAGGCCGACCTGAAGAAGACCCAGGAAGAAAAGGGCATCAAGGCGTTGCTATGCTTCCTCATGTTCCAGATCGGCGACAAGATCACCCCTCCTGCCCCTGCCGACTTCAAAGGTGGGTTCAACGACTGGCAGCATGAGTATTGGGGATGGGGCTCAGGCAACGATGAGGACTCGGTCAACGCAGCCATCGTGAAGTATGCCAACGCCATTTGCGACACCATCTACAAGTACAACCTCGACGGTTTCGACCTCGATGCCGAGCCCAGTTACCAGCAGCCCTTCGAGACCAACTATGAGATGTGGAGGCCTGCCTCGCGCGCAGCCTTGCTCATCAAGACTATTGGCAAGCGCGTGGGACCCATGGCCGAGACCGAAGAGGGTCGCAAGAAACTGCTGGTGGTAGACGGTGAGCCCGAGGCCTTCCCCGCAGAGATGGGCAAGTATTTCAACTACTTCATCCTGCAGGCCTACGCCACCTCGACATACAGCCGACTGGATACACGCTTCAACAATCTGTACAGTAGCTTCTCTTCGGCCATGACCCGCGAAGAAGTGGCCAGAAAACTGATTGTCACCGAGAACTTCGAGGCCTACTCGGCTACCGGCGGCGTGGCCTTCACCGCACGCGACGGCAGCAAGCTTACATCCTCGTATCTCGGCATGGCCGGATGGAATCCCATCGGGGCGCAGAAGGGTGGCATCGGCTCCTACCACATGGAGAAGGACTATGCCCAGGATCCCCAATATAAATATCTGCGCACCGGCATTCAGATCATGAACCCCGCTTTCAAATAATTCAGAACAGTCAAGACAATGAGAAAAATATTTTTTAATATAGCACTGGGTACACTGCTGCTCGCCGCCGCCAGTTGCTCGAATGTCGACAATGACGGCGTAAACTTTGAGACCGACCTGCCCAATGCCGTTTACCTGGATGGGTTGTCGTCTACATCGTTGACCAAGGTCACCCTTACCGATGAGGGTGCCTCGGCTACCATCACACCGAGGGCGGCCAATCTGGTCAAGGGCAATGTCAAGGTGAGGGTTGCCGTCGATACTGCAGCACTCACGAAGTATAACCAGAAGTATGGCACCAACTACAAGATGTTGCCAGCCAGCTACTACACGCTTTCGAAGAACGAGGTGGACATACCGTCCGGGCAGATTACCAATGGAAGCATAGCACTGACCATCAATCCGCTGAATGGGTCGGACATCAACACATCAAGCAAATATGCCATCCCCGTGAAGATTCTGAGTGCAGAGGGGCTGGACGTGTTGTCGACCAGCGACACGCAGATTTTCGCACTCGACCGCGTGCTCAACACCACGGTGATGCGCATTGAGAACTTCTTCCTTCGCGTACCCTTCGGCACCGACTATTTCAACGACACCTGGACACTGTCATACGGCATGCGCATCGACAGAAACAAAGACAACCAGGCTACGGTATCCTTTGGCGGTCCCAATGGCGACATGTACTCGCGCATCACTGCCGGCGGCGCCCTTCAGTTCAAGACCGGTGGCACCGATGACCCATTGGCCTTTGCAAAGACCAAGATTGTTCCGAACACCTGGTATTATGTCACCTGGGTTTACGACCACCAGCATGTAAAGTGCTACATCAATGGTGTGCTCGACAACGAGTTTGAGTCGTCGGTTGTCAACAGCTTCACACAGATCAATGTGAGCTGGGGTGCGCTGGTGGGCTACATCCGCGAGTTGCGCCTGTACAACACCACCCTGACCGACTTCCAGATTCAGGACAACCTCTACATCGAGGACCCCACCAACAAGAACCTGGTGCTCTACTTCCCGCTCGACCAGGCCAACGGTCTCAACAACATCGCTCCGGGAAGCCCCTACAAGGCCGAAGCCATGTCGGGCAGCAATCCTTACGACGCATCCAACATCAAGTATGTGCCTTGGTCTTTCCCAGAAAAATAACCTTATAAAAGTACAAGAACTATGTCAATGAATAAATATATGAAAAGCCTTGGACTGTCGGCCATTGCCCTGCTGGCCCTCACTGCCTGCAGCAGCGACTACAACTACGACTCCGAGTACGACGTCAAAGGTTATTACAATGGCTCAGACCCACGGGCGAATATTGTCAACCCCGTGCAGGATGTCTATTCGGTGACCGATATGTTTACCACGGCCATCCACCTCGAACCCGGTATGAAGAAGCAGGCGCTGACGCTGCGCCTGCGCCGTGCCATTGACCAGGAACTGGATGTGCAGCTGAGGTATGACGCAGAGGCACCACAGGTGGGCACTACCTACAAAGACTATCAGCTGGGCACAGCCGACATGATCAGCTTTGACAACAACGGTCTAGTGAAGATTGCAGCCAACGCCCTGGAGGCTACCGACTCGTTCAGCGTGAGCGGTTACGTGGGGAAAGCCGATAAGCCCATCGTCATCCCCTTCTCGTGCAATGTACAGCAGAATGGTGCCGAGGTGACCGATGCCGTCAACAGGTATGTCTACGTGCTCATTGGTCAGCAGGCCATCACCATCACCAGCAAGGCTACCACCACACAGGGTACGGTGTCGCTCATCGATGGCAAATCCAATTTCATCGGCAACACCACCATGGCCGTTACCGTTGCCACAGACGCAAATATCAACGGAACCATGAGGCTGCAGCTGGTGAGAGACGACAGCATGTTTGACGAATATCTCAAGACCCATCCCAAGGCCAAGCTGGCACCCGAGGGCACCTTCTCGTCATCGCCTATGGTGATGACCAACGGTCGTACCTTCGATGTGAAAGGCGAGCTGACGCATGTCGAGAAGTTCACAGCCAAGGGCATGTACATCATTCCCGTCAAGGTCAACACCTTCGACGTTGATGGCAAGGCCTACACCCTGGGCACTTATTTCATCGAGGTGGGCTGCATCGAGCCCGTTGTGGAAGTGTCGGCTACAGAGGTTGCAGGAACCGAGATTCCGCGCGCCGGATGGAAGGTTACGAGCAATCCCACGTCGATTCAGGCCAGTCTGATGTATATCATCAACGACGATGACGACGATTATATGTATTCTTACCTCAAGTCGATTGAGGCCACATTCGACCTTGGCGCAGCCCATACCATCAAGGGATTGAACATCACCGCCGACGACCGTTGGGGGGGATACTCACCACAGGGAGTTACGGTGTACAGCAGTGAAGATGGGGTCGACTTCGAGCAGATTTCAGGCCCGTTGCAGTTCGACGACACCGATGCACACTTCTATCTCAAGGCCACCAAGCCATTTACGGCAAGGTATGTGAAACTGAAGTTTGAGACGAGCAACTACGGTATGCTCCTGCAGGACCTTCATATTGTAGAATAATGAAGTCGAATGTCTGCAAGCCAACGCGTGAGGCGGACGACTTGCAGGAACAAGATGTATTTATATGGAAAGAGGATGCGTCCCAGTTGGGGTGCATCCTTTTTTGGGTATGCCCGGCATGAGCATTGTCATGCCACGGCAACATTGCCGACATACATGCCGCGCTGGCTTCCCCAAGCGTGGCAAGTCACGAAGCATGGCGTGGTTCGGCTTGAAGTAGTGTGCGTTTCTATTCGAAGCATGACAGCCCGACTGCCGCCCCTTCGTGGCATCACGGTACTCTGGAGGCACGAGAGTTGTCGTATGGCTGCCTCCAAATCTTTAAAGATTTACATCAAGTCCAAGCGTTCCCATTAGACACAGATGGTTGCCTGTCACTTTGGTATGAGAATCATATTCTCTCAAAGACAGTCCCATGAAAGGCTTAATCTTACTGCTGTTTGCAAATTTGCATTTTATGCCCGCCTCATAGAAAGCATAGTTCCAGTCGTTATTGCTTCTAGCGGGACATCCTATACCGAGAACAATAGATAGATCGTAATTTTCATCACGGTATGCAGAATAACCTATTTTGCCTTCTATGGTTTCGCTCGTTGTATATGACTTGATATCGTCTTCTTTGAATAGCGAAATATTATGCTCTGCTTGTAATCCAATAGTGAATCGGTTCAATATTTCATAATTTAAGACAAACCCCACTTCATAAGGAGTGAATTTCTTACTGAATCCCCCTCCCTGAGCAAATAGGCCAAGGTCTACCTTTCCGCGTTGGCAGTAAGCCAATATCGGGAATACGGCCATAATGAGGGTAAAAACTAATTTTTGCATGTTGAACACCTTTTTCATCATGATATGAATTAGAAATGAAATAAAATAATGCAGGTTTTTACGTATCTGCTTAAACTACACTTTTACTGTTGTATTCCGGTCAGGTTTTGTTCCTTGTAATTACAAAATTACGGTTTTGTTGGGAATTGTCAAACTGATTTAAACAAAATATTCCGTAAGTGCTACTATTTTTAACCTATCAGTTGATTTTCCTTTCTTTGTGTAATCAACTTCATGGCTAATATGATAGAAAGTGGAAATGGTCATTCATCGTAATGTGCCGGTCTGGGCTTCTGTGTATCATTATCCGTTGTTCTTGAGGTGCGTATAGGCTATAATTCTCTTTTAAATCACGAAAAGTTGGGGGAGGGTGGTGCGTGTTTCGTCAGAATTGTCTAACTTTGCATTCAAATTGAAGGATAACTCATTTATTCATATTATTTAAGCAATGATTATAACGATAGCGCGGCAGGCCGGCTGCGGTGCGCTCCATGTGGGCGAAAAGCTGGCCCGGCATTATGGTGTGCCCTTCTACACCCGGCAAAACCTCAGGGATATGGCCGAGCGCAATGGCATGCTGGCCGAGATGGACGACTTCTTTGAAGAGCGCCCGGTAGATGAACTGATGTTTGCCATTTCCAACGACTACGCCGACTCGACGGGCAAGAAACACGAGCGCACGCTGGCTATACTGGCAGAGCTGATAGGGCAGGAGAACTGTATCATCATCGGGCGTTGCGGCAACTATATCTTCCGTGAGCGCAAAGACCTGGTGTCGGTGTTCCTCAAGGGCGACCTCGAGCAGCGTATCAGAAACATTGCCGCCGAGGAGCACCTGACGGTTGCCGAGGCCAGAGACTTTGCCCAAGAGCAAGACGACCACCGCATGACCTACCATAAGTATCACACCGGACTGACATGGGGCAACGCCGACGACTATGACCTCTGCATCGACAGCTGTCGTTTGTCGGCTGACGATACGGCGCAACTCATTGAGACATACGTCGGCTGCATCGGTATGCAGGTTGAACCTTCTAAATAATCGGCCCCATGAAGTATCTGCTGCAGTTTCTCATCATCGTCACCATTGCCTTTCTGGGCGAGGTGCTGCATTATCTCATCCCCATCCCCATCTCGGCCAGCATCTACGGCATCATCCTGCTGTTTATTGCCCTCGAACTCAGATGGGTCAAGGTGAAAGACATTCGTGAGGTGACTGTTTTTCTGCTGGCTGTGATGCCCGTCATCTTCGTGCCGCCCGCCGTGGGACTCATCGACTCGTGGGACGTCATTGCCCGCTCGCTTATACCTTATATTATTATCACCGTGGTGTCGACGTTGGTCGTCATGGGTGTCGCCGGTTGGGTGACACAGTATGCCATCCGCCGCAACCGCGCCGTGTCGAAATCTAAAGAACAGCAAGGATGAAAGAGATGTTTACCAATTCCGTGTTTCTGGGTGTGATGATCACCCTGGGAGCGTATGGCATCGGCATGATGCTCAAGCGCAAGACAGGCTGGGCCTTGATGAACCCGCTGCTGGTGGCCATCGTCCTGGTCATCGCCTTCCTGCTGCTCACCGGCGTGAGCTATAAAGACTATGCTACGGGCTCCAACTGCATCAGCTACATGCTCACCCCGTCGACCATCTGTCTGGCTGTGCCCCTCTACCAGCAGATGGAACTGCTGAAGAAGAACTATCGCGCCGTGCTGGCCGGCATCGTGGCCGGCGTGCTGTCGTCGCTGGTCACCATCCTGGTGCTGGCCCTGCTCTTCGGGTTCGACCACGCCTCGTATGTCACCTTTCTGCCCAAGTCGATCACTACAGCCATCGGCATGGGCGTGTCGGAGGAGCTCGGCGGCTACGTGTCGGTGACCATCGTGGTCATTATCGTCACCGGTGTGCTGGGCAATATCTTTGCCGAGAAGGTGCTCAGGCTGCTCAAGATCGAGGAACCCATCGCCAAGGGTATTGCCATCGGCAGCTCGTCGCACGCCGTGGGAACGGTGAAGGCCATGGAGATGGGTGCCGTGGAGGGAGCCATGAGCGGACTGTCGATCGTGGTGTGTGGCATCCTCACCGTGCTGGGGTCTATCGTCTTCGCGATGTTCATCTGAGGTGGGCGTTAGTACTGTCGCAGGCCGTAAGCATGACGGTGGATGAATAATCATACGGGCAATATGGCGTTATTGTCTTTTTTTCGTAACTTTGCAATTCATAAATAGTCATAGAACGATGATTTCGGTAGAGAATTTGAAGGTGGAATTTGGCGTGAAGCCGCTTTTCCGCGACGTGAGCTTTGTGATCAACGACCGCGACCGCATTGCCCTGGTGGGAAAGAACGGTGCCGGCAAGTCGACCATGCTCAAGATACTGTGCGGCATACAGCGGCCCACGGAGGGTACGGTGAGCGTGCCCAACGACGCCACCATCGGCTATCTGCCGCAGGTGATGAAGCTGTCGGACGACACCACGGTGGCTGAGGAGACGCGCAAGGCTTTCTCGAGTCACACCCAGATGAAGGAGCGCCTCGACAGCATGCAGCACGAGATGGCCGAGCGCACCGACTACGAGAGCGACGACTATCTGGCGCTGGTGGAGCGTTTCACCCAGGAGCACGACCGATATATGATGATGGGCGGCGAGAACTACGAGGCCGAGATGGAGCGCACGCTCACCGGACTGGGGTTCACCCGCGACGACTTCATGCGTCCTACGCGCGAGTTCTCGGGCGGCTGGCGCATGCGCATCGAGTTGGCGAAGATTCTGCTTCGACATCCCGATGTGTTGCTACTCGACGAGCCTACCAACCACCTCGACATCGAGTCGATACAATGGCTGGAGCAGTTCCTGGCCCAGAGTGCCAAGGCCGTGGTGCTCGTGAGTCACGACCGGGCCTTCATCAACAACGTCACCAACCGCACCATCGAGCTCACCTGCGGCCATGCCGAAGACTACCGCGTGGCCTACGACCAGTATGTGGTGCTGCGGCAGGAGCGGCGCGAGCAGCAGCTCAGGGCCTACGAGAACCAGCAGAAGGAGATTGCCGAGACGAAGGCCTTCATCGAGCGGTTCCGCTACCAGGCCACCAAGGCCGTGCAGGTGCAGCAGCGCATCAGGCAGCTGGAGAAGATCGTGCCGGTGGAGGTCGACGACGTGGACAACAAGGTGATGCACCTGAAGTTTCCACCCTGCCTGCGGTCGGGCGACTATCCGGTGATCTGCGACGAGGTGCGCAAGGACTATGGCGAGCACACCGTCTTCGACCATGTGATGATGACCATCAGGCGGGGCGAGAAAGTGGCCTTCGTGGGCAAGAACGGCGAGGGAAAGTCGACGCTTGTGAAGTGTATTATGAACGAGATTCCCTTTGGTGGCAAGCTGAAGGTGGGCCACAACGTGCAGATAGGCTATTTCGCACAGAACCAGGCACAACTGCTCGACGAGAGCCTCACCATCTACGACACCATCGACCAGGTGGCCACGGGCGACATGCGCCTGAAGATCAACGACCTGCTGGGTGCGTTCATGTTTGGCGGCGAGACCTCAGAGAAGCGTGTCAAGGTGCTCTCGGGCGGCGAGCGCTCGCGTCTGGCCATGATTCGCCTGCTGCTCGAGCCCGTCAACCTGCTCATCCTCGACGAGCCCACCAACCACCTCGACATGTCCTCGAAGGATGTGCTCAAGGAGGCCATCAAGGCTTTCGACGGCACCGCCATCATCGTGAGCCACGACCGCGACTTCCTCGACGGACTGGTGACGAAGGTCTATGAGTTTGGCGGTGGCAAGGTGACCGAGCACCTGGGAGGCATCTACGACTACCTGCGGGCTCATCAGGCCGACACCATCCACGAGGCCCTGGAGAGCAACGCCATGGCCCCCGGCCGCCAGGAGACAGCATCCACTGCCGCCGCCGAGCCCGTCTCGGCCAACAAGCAGAGCTACCAGGAACACAAGGAACAGCAGAAGAAGGTGCGCAAGGCTGAGCGGGCCGTGGAGGAGTCGGAGAAGAAGATTGCCAAGATGGAGGCGCGCCTCAAGGAACTCGACGGCCTGCTCATGGACCCCGCCAATGCCGCCAACATGGAGCTGGTGACCGAGTACACCTCTACCAAGCATGCCCTCGACCAAGAAAATGAGCGCTGGATGGAGCTTTCGGAGGCCCTCGAAGCCCTGCGCTGAGCAGCCTGCTCACGACAGGCCATCCACATGCCTGCACGACGGCTGGTGTTTCGCCATGCCGACGGCAGCAGGAAGGAATGTAATGACAGATAAGATATAGGTTAAAACTAAAAACAAGTAAAGATGAACATCAAGCATTTATTACCGATGATGATGGCAGTTGCAGCCCCCATAGTGGGTGCCCAGGGCCAGAGTAAGTCGGGACTCGACCTGTCGAACCTCGACAAGTCGGTCAGTCCGGCCAATGACTTCTACAAGTTCGCTACCGGTGGATGGCAGAAGCTCAATCCGCTACCTGCCGCCTACAGCCGTTACGGCAGTTTCGACATGCTGCAAGAGAACGTCAACAAGCAGGTGAACAGCATCCTCACCGACCTTACCAAGAAGACCTACAAGGAGGGAACCACCGAGCGCAAGCTCAGCGACTTCTACAAGCTCGCCATGGATCAAGACCGCCGCAACCGCGAGGGACTGGCTCCCGTGAAGCCCTTGCTCGAAGAGATTGAGGCCGCTAAGACCCTCGGCGATCTCAAGGCCTTGCAGTTGAAGTATGCCAAGATAGGTTATGGTGTACCCTTCAGCTCATGGTTTGGTGCCGACGACAAGAACGTGACGATGAATATCCTGTCGCTCTACCAGGGTGGGCTCACCCTCGGACAGAAAGACTGGTATGTCAACAACGACAAGGCTACCGTTGAGGTGCGCGAGGCTTTCCGCAAGCACATCGTGCGCATGTTCAAGCTCTATGGCTTCAGCGAGGCACAGGCCCAGGCCAAGGGTGCCGACATCTTCCGTTTTGAGACCATGCTCGCCCTCATCTCAAAGAGCAACGTGGAGCTGCGCGACCCGCAGGCCAACTACAACAAGATGACGCTGGCCGAATTTAATGAAAACTATCCCAACATCCCCTTGCAGGCCATGGCACAGGCCGAGGGTGTGGACGTGAAGTATATCCAGGAGATGATTGTGGGTCAGCCCGCCTTCTTTGCAGGCTACGACAAGCTCGCCGCCCTGCAGACGGCCGATGAGGTGAAGGCCATCATGGAGTGGGATGTCATCATGCAGTCGGCCAACTACCTCAGCGATGAGGTACGCGAGGCCAACTTCGACTTCTTCGGCAAGACCATGAAGGGACGCAAGGAGGATTACCCCCTCTGGCGTCGCGCCACCAACCAGGTGGAGAGTGCCATGGGCGAGGCACTGGGCAAGATGTATTGTGCCCGCTTCTTCCCGGCATCGAGCAAGAAGATGATGGAGGAGCTGGTACGCAACCTGCAGGTGAGCCTCGGGCAACGCATCGACGCACAGACATGGATGGGCGACTCTACGAAGGCCAACGCCCATGCCAAGCTCGACAAGTTCTATGTCAAGATTGGCTATCCCAACAAGTGGACCGACTACAGCAAGCTCACCGTAGACCCCACGAAGAGCTACTATGAGAACGTGCTGGCCACCCGTATCTTTGCCGTCGACAAGGAGATTGCCGAGAAGGCCGGCAAGCCTGTCGACCGCGACGAGTGGCACATGACACCGCAGACCGTCAACGCCTACTACAACCCGACGACCAACGAGATCTGCTTCCCCGCAGGCATTCTCCAGCGTCCGTTCTTCGACCCCAAGGCCGACGCCGCCTTCAACTACGGTGCCATCGGCGTGGTCATTGGTCATGAGATGACCCATGGCTTCGACGACCAGGGGCGTCAGTATGATGCCGACGGCAACCTCCACGACTGGTGGACGGCTCACGACGCCAAGGGCTTCGACGAGCGCGCCAAGCTCTATTCCGACTTCTTCGACCGCATTGAGGTGCTGCCGGGCCTGCATGCCAACGGTAAGTTCACCCTGGGCGAGAACCTCGCCGACCACGGTGGCCTTGAGGTGTCGTACAACGCCTTTGTCAATGCCACCGCCGCCAAGCCGCTGAAAGACAAGGACGGCTTCACGCCGGCCCAGCGCTTCTTCATCGCCTACGCCGGTGTGTGGGGACAGAACATCACCGAGAAGGAGATCCGCAACCGCGTGAAGACCGACCCCCACTCGCTGGGTGAGTGGCGCGTCAACGGCGCACTGCCCCATGTCAACGCCTGGTACGAGGCCTTCGGCGTGAAGAAGGGCGACAAGCTCTACATCCCCGAGACCGACCGTCTGCAGCTGTGGTAAGTCCACATCTCTCACATCTTTATATAACGCTGCTCCCCTGCACATCTCCGACGAGAGTGCAGGGGAGCATTCGTTTTCGCGGGGCATGGCGGCTGGCAGCCTCAGTCTAGCCTGCCTGGCAGGTCGTGGAGATCGCCCAACCTATTCTTCCCGCCTAATGCATCATATAGGTTTTGGCCATCGCCCTTACCGCATCACGCACATTTCTCTTTATCTCTTTTATATTCCTATTATAAATGTGGCGGATATGCCCTATACATCATTTTCTGGGTCTTCCGATATTTGGAGTGATGATATCGAGGATGAATATAGCCTGTTATCTTCGCAACAAGTCGTGCGGTGTCGTGGAAAGTCGTTGCAACAACACATCCCGTCATCCGATGCCCTCGCATCGACTTTTCACGACTTT
>JBHAFS010000102.1:0-18021 GCA_041856205.1 Prevotella sp. | reverse complement strand
ATGATGTTTCTTGTTTATGCTTACTATTTTGGTTGCAAAGGTACATAATAATCATTAATGTGCAATGGCTTTGGTTATTTAATTTTGCAAATTGATACTTGTCGGTCTGTTTTGATTACTATTTGGATAGTTATTTGCGCTCAGTGAAATATCTTCCTGTGGTGTATAGTTTTTTGTGGAATGTCTTTGCGGTTTCTAAAAGTTTTATTACTTTTGCACGTGAATTGATTATTCACGGCCTCGTAGCTCAGTTGAATAGAGCATCAGATTCCGGTTCTGAGTGTCGCGGGTTTGAGTCCCGCCGAGGTCACCATTTTGAAGCCAGACTTCGATTTTTTTGTTAATTTCCCCTATTCTCATGAACATCACAGAACGTTTTATTAATTACACCAAGTTCGACACGCAGTCGGCTGAAGACTCAGAGAGCGTGCCGAGTACTGCCAAACAACTTGTTTTTGCAAAATACCTGAAGGAAGAGCTGGAGAGCGAAGGCCTCGAGGATGTGGAGATGGACGACATGGGCTATATCTATGCCACGCTGCCTGCCAACACCCGTAAGAAGGTGCCTACCATCGGCTTTATCTCCCACTACGACACCGCCCTCGATGCCAGCGGCGCCAATGTCAAGGCCCGTGTGGTGAACAACTATGACGGCGGCGACATCGAACTATCGCCGGGTATCGTGTCATCGCCCAAGAAGTTTCCTGAGCTCTTGGCTCATCGTGGCGAAGACCTCATCGTGACCGACGGCACCACGCTGCTCGGCGCCGACGACAAGGCCGGCATTGCCGAGATTGTGCAGGCCATGTGCTACCTGCGCGACCACGACGAAATCAAGCATGGCGATATCCGCGTGGCCTTCAATCCCGACGAGGAGATTGGCAAGGGTGCCCACCACTTCGACGTGGAGAAGTTTGGCTGCGAGTGGGCCTACACCATGGATGGTGGCGACATCGGCGATCTGGAATACGAGAACTTCAACGCCGCGGGAGCCAAGGTACACATCAAGGGCGTGAGCGTGCATACGGGCTATGCCAAGGGCAAGATGGTCAATGCCAGCCGGCTGGCCTGCGAGTTCAACGCCTATATTCCCGAGACCGACATCCCCGAGACCACCGAGGGCTATGAGGGATTCTACCACCTGCTGGGCATCGAGAGCCGCTGCGAGGAGGCCAAGCTGAGCTATATCATCCGCGACCACGACCGTCGGAAGTTTGAAGACCGCAAGGACTTCATGGAGGACATCGCCCGCCAGATGAACGAGAAGTATGGTGAAGGCACCGTGACCGTGGAGCTGAAAGACCAATACTATAACATGAAGGAGAAGATCGACCCCAACATGTATGTCATCGACATCGTGCTCAAGGCTATGCAAGACTGTGGGGTGAAGCCCAAGGTGGAGCCCATCCGCGGCGGCACCGACGGCGCACAGCTGTCGTTCCGCGGACTGCCCTGTCCCAACATCTTCGCCGGAGGCGTCAACTTCCATGGTCCTTATGAGTTTGTGTCCGTTCAGGTGATGGAGAAAGCCGTGCAGGTGATCACCAAGATCTGCGAGATCACCGGTACTTTCAACGACTAACACATCCTGCCTCTCCCCCGGCACCCCCTTTCTGACGGTGAGTGGAGCGGTCGGCCGTAGCCTGCCCCTGTGTGGGGTGCCGGCGGCCTTTCGTCCACGGCACTCGACAGGGGAGGACGGGGGAGAGGTCTTTTTTTATGGCTTATGGCAGAACTACCCAACTTTATCAAAGACCTGGCACTGATACTGATGGTTGCAGGCGCCGTTACTTTGATCTTCAGACGGCTCAGGCAGCCACTCATCCTGGGCTACATCGTGGCAGGCTTCCTGGTGAGCCCGCACATGCCTTACACCATGTCGGTGGTCGACAAGGTAGACATCGAGACTTGGGCCGACATCGGCGTGACCTTCCTGCTCTTCTCGTTGGGTCTCGACTTTTCGTTCAAGAAGGTGTTGAAGATGGGCTTGGCGCCCGTCATCGCTGCCGTGACCATCATCTTCTCGATGATGATGCTGGGCATGGGTGTGGGGCATGGCTTTGGGTGGAGCAAGATGGACTGTATCTTCCTGGGCGGTATGCTCGCCATGTCGTCGACGACAATCATCTACAAGGCCTTCGACGACCTGGGCTACCGGCAGCATCGCTTCGCCGGACTGGTGATGAGCGTGCTCATCCTCGAGGACATCCTGGCCATCGTCATGATGGTGATGCTCTCGGCCGTGGCCCGGGGCAATGACCCCGACGGCGGACAGATGCTCTTCTCGGTGCTGCGCATAGGCTTCTTCCTTATTCTTTGGTTTGTGGTGGGCCTGTTTGTGGTGCCCACCTTCCTGCGCAAGACGCGCAGCCTGATGACCGACGAGACCATGGTGGTGGTGTCGCTGGGACTTTGCTGCCTCATGGCCTGGATCTCCACCACGGTGGGTTTCAGCAGTGCCTTCGGGGCCTTCGTCATGGGCAGCATCCTGGCCGAGACCATCGAGGCCGACAAGATCATCCGCGTGGTCAGTCCGGTGAAAAACCTCTTCGGGGCTATCTCCTTCGTGTCGGTGGGCATGCTCGTCGACCCTGCCATCCTGGTGAGGTATGCCCTGCCCATCGCCGTACTGGTGCTCACTATCCTCGTGGGCCAGAGCGTCTTTGGGTCGATGGGCTACATGCTCAGCGGACAATCGCTCAAGACGGCTTTGCAGTGTGGCTTCTCGATGACGCAGATTGGTGAGTTTGCCTTTATCATTGCCTCATTGGGACTCTCGCTCGGCGTCATCAGCAGCTTTCTCTATCCGGTGGTCGTGGCGGTGTCGGTCATCACCACATTCCTCACACCTTATATGATACGTCTTGCCGAGCCGTGCTACAATGGTTTGGAGCGCCATCTGCCCCGCAAGTGGACCCGAAGGCTCAACCACCTGGGTACGGCCCATCAGAACACGGTGCAGGAAATGGGCAACTGGAAGCGGCTGCTGCGCAAGATGGCCACCAATACCTTGATATACAGCATTCTCTGTGCGGCCGTCACCACGCTTATGCTGACGTTCTTCCTGCCCTTTGTCCGTCACCTCTTGCCTCACTGGTGGGCCAACGGCTTGTGCGGCGTGCTCACGCTGGCGGTCATCTCGCCTTTCTTGCGCTCGCTCATCATGAAGAACAACCGCAGCGAGGAGTTCAAGGCCCTGTGGCTGGAAAGCCGCATGAATCGTCTGCCGCTGATCTTCACCGTGTTGGTGCGTGTGTTCATTGCCGCGGCCTTTCTGTTCTATATCTGCAACTATCTGGCTCGCTTCGCCAATGCCATCGTCATCACACTGGCCCTGATGGTCATTGTGCTCATTGTGCTGTCGCGCAGCCTCAAGCGCCGTGCCATCCGGCTGGAGCGTATGTTTGTGCAAAACCTGCGCAGTCGCGACATCGACGCGCAGGTACACGGCCATCGGCGCCCACTCTATGAGGGCCATCTCCTGGACCGTGACATCCACATCTCCGACTTCGAGATACCCGAAGACTCGCGCTGGGCGGGCCAGACGCTGGGTGCCCTGCGCTTCAGAAACCGCTTTGGCGTACACGTCAGCAGCATCTTGCGCGGCCAGCGACGCATCAACATTCCGGCCGGCGATGCCATCATCTTCCCCGGCGACCACCTGCAGGTCATCGGCAGCGACGAGCAGCTGCACCACTTTGGCATGGCCATGAAGGGCGAGCTGGTGCCCGAGGACACGCACATCGAGCGTAGGGAGATGAGGCTGCAGAAGATCATACTCTCGGCCAAATGCAAGTTTATAGGCCAGAACCTGCAGCAGAGCGGCATTCGCAACGAGTACAACGTTATGGTGGTGGGACTGGAAGAGGGACAGCAAAACCTCTGTATGATCAATCCCGCCCATCAGTTTGAGCAGGGCGACATCCTCTGGGTGGTGGGCGAGCAGCAGTCGCTCACCCGGCTGGATGCCGTCTGCTGACCGCTCCATCCGGTTGGCTGGATGCCCTTTGCCGACTGTGGCATCCGTTCTGGGCATTGCCCCGACCATTTGTTCAACGCAAAAGAATAGCCTCACCCACAAGTTTCAGAACCGGGGTGAGGCTATTATCGTAAGTTAGCCTGTCAGGTAAGGGCGGGTCACACGCCTGGCACGGCGCGGAGGTTGTTGGCAATCTCCTCGTCGGTCACGGTGTAGTTGGTGAGGTCGCCGTTGATGAAGCTGTTGTAAGAGGGCATGTCGATGAGTCCGTGGCCCGAGAGGTTGAAGAGGATGACGGGTGCCGTACCCTCCTCGTTGGCCTTCTTGGCCTCGCGGATGACGGCGGCGATGGCATGGCAGCTCTCGGGAGCGGGGATGATGCCCTCGGTCTGGGCAAAGAGCACACCGGCCGAGAAGGTCTCCAGCTGCGGGATGTCCACACCACGCATGTAGCCGTCTTTGAGCAGTTGTGAGATGATGACGCCCGCACCGTGGTAGCGCAGGCCGCCGGCATGGATGTTGGCAGGCTTGAAGTCGTGGCCGAGGGTGTACATCGGCAGCAGCGGCGTGTAGCCGGCCTCGTCGCCGAAGTCGTACTCAAACTTGCCGCGGGTGAGCTTGGGACAGCTGTTGGGCTCGGCAGCGATAAACTCCGTGTTCTTGTGGGTGCCGTCGAAGATGTGACGCATGAAGGGGAAGGCGATGCCGCCGAAGTTGCTGCCACCGCCAAAGCAGGCAATAACCTTGTCGGGATATTCGCCTGCCATCTCCATCTGCTTCTCGGCCTCCAGACCAATCACTGTCTGGTGCAGGGCCACGTGGTTGAGCACAGAGCCCAGCGTGTATTTGCAGCCCGGGGTGGTGGTGGCCAGTTCGATGGCCTCAGAGATGGCCGTGCCCAGCGAGCCGGGGTGTGTGGGGTCGGCGGTGATGATGTTCTTGCCTGCGCGGGTAGACATCGACGGTGAGCCCTCGACGGTGGCGCCGAAGGTGCGCATGATCATCGAGCGATAGGGCTTCTGCTGCATGGTGATCTTCACCTGGTAGACAGCGGTCTCCAGGCCGTAGAGCTTGGCAGCGTAGGAGAGGGCGGCGCCCCATTGTCCGGCGCCCGTCTCGGTGGTGACATTGGTGTCGCCCTCCTGCTTGCAGTAGTAGCACTGGGGGATGGCCGAGTTGACCTTGTGCGAGCCGAGCGGGTTGGTCGATTCGTTCTTGAAATAGATGTGAGCCTTGGTGCCGAGCGCCTCTTCGAGGGCATAGGCGCGCACGAGCGGAGTGGCCCGGTAGTAGGTGTATTTGTCGAGCACCTCCTCGGGGATATCGATCCAGGCATGTTGGGTGTCGAGCTCTTGCTTGGAGCACTCACGGCTGAAGATATGCGCCAGGTCGTCTACGCTGAGGGGTTGCTTGGTGGCGGGGTTGAGCGGAGGCATGGGTTTGTTGGGCATCTCGGCCTGGATGTTGTACCATTGTGTCGGAATGTCCTTCTCCTGCAATAGAAATTTCTTTTGTCTCATAATCGTATGGCTATTTGTTTAGATTCAATGATGCAAAGGTAACAAAAATATCAAGAATATCATCAGAAAGAACGAAATTGTTGCAGACCGCCCCTTTTCTCTTTCCATACACGCATTGGCACAAGGCCACGTGCCGTCACGACAAAGCCCCATGCCACACAGCATTGCTGATGCGGGATGGGGCTTGCCTGTTGTAGTGGATCAACCTATTGGTTATAGTGGATTAACCTATTGGTTGTAGTGGATTAACCTATTGGTTATAGTGGATTAACCTATTGGTTATAGTGGATTAACCTATTGGTTGTAGTGGATTAACCTATTGGTTGCAGTGGGCCGGCTTATCGGTTGAGGTAGCGCTCGGCCTCCAGCGCAGCCTTGCAGCCCGAGCCGGCGGCCACGATGGCCTGGCGGTAGCTGGCATCGGCGCAGTCGCCAGCGGCATACACACCCTCGACGTTGGTGCGTGGGGTATCGCCTTCCACCTTGATATATCCCACCTCGTCCATGTCGAGCTTGCCACGGAAGATGCCTGTGTTGGGCGTATGGCCGATGGCCAGGAAGAATCCGTCGATGGGCAGGTCGTAGAGCTTCTCGTCGGCCTCGCCCTTGCGATACACCAGGTGTGCGCCCTCAACGCCGTTCTCGCCGTAGAGCCCCACGGTGTTGGTCTCATAGAGGATCTCGATTTTCGGGTTGTTGGCCACGCGCTGTTTCATGATCTCAGAGGCGCGCAGGAAGGGCTTGCGCACAATCATATAGACCTTCGAGCAGAGTCCGGCCAGATAGGTGGCCTCCTCGCATGCAGTGTCGCCGCCGCCCACCACGGCCACCACCTTCTTGCGATAGAAGAATCCGTCGCAGGTGGCGCAGGCGCTCACGCCCTGGCCGTTGTATTTCTTCTCGTCGGGCAGGCCCAGGTATTTGGCCGAGGCGCCGGTGGCAATGATGATGGTGTCGGCCTCGATTTTGTCGTCGCGGTCGGTGGTCACCACGTAAGGCTTGCGGCTGAAGTCTACCTCGGTGATGACGCCGTCGCGCACGTCGGTGCCGAATCGCTCGGCCTGTTCGCGAAACTCCATCATCATCTGGTTGGCGTCAACGCCTTCGGGATAACCGGGGAAGTTCTCCACGATGGTGGTCTGCGTGAGCTGGCCTCCGGCCTGCAGGCCGCAGTACATCATGGGGCAGAGGTTGGCGCGCCCGGCATAGATTGCCGCCGTGTAACCGGCAGGGCCGCTGCCTATGATCAAACATTTGGTATGTTCCATTTCTATATTATTAAAAAAAAAGACTGCATCAACCCAGGCTGACGCAGTCGCAATTATTTTCTGTTACTCTGCAATGAGTGCCTCGATGTCTTTCTCTATCTTTGCGATGCTCTCTGTGGGCTCGTAACGCTTCACCACCTGCCCCTTCTTGTTGATGAGGAACTTGGTGAAATTCCATTTGATCTCAGGGCTGTCCTTGTAGTTGGGGTCGGCCTCGCTGAGCATCTTGTCGAGGATGGGATAGATGGGGTGCGACTCGTCCCAGCCGGCAAAGCCCTTCTGCTCCTTCAGGAATTTATAGAGAGGCTCAGTCTCCTCGCCGTTCACCTTGATCTTCTTGAAACGGGGGAACTCGGTGCCATAGGTTAGCTTGCAGAACTCGTGGATGGCCTCATCGGTGCCGGGAGCCTGCTGGCCAAACTGGTTGCAGGGGAAGTCGAGAATCTCGAAACCCTCGGCATGCTTCTCCTTGTAGAGCTTCTCCAGCTCCTCATACTGCGGAGTGAAGCCACACTTGGTGGCGGTATTGACAATGAGGAGCACCTCGTTGGCGTACTCTTTCAAAGATACATCGTTGCCTTTTCTGTCCTTGACAGTAAAATCATAAACTGTTTTCATCTCTATTTTATTTTTGGTATATTATGATGTTTTGATTGATGTGATATTGTATAGGCAAAAGTACGAAAAAGATTGGAAAAAGCGAGAATGTGATTGGAAATATTTCAGGAATTAAAGTTATTTAGGGTTTTCCCCCTCCACGAGTAGGGGATTCCGCCCAAAGAATATGCGTTTCACGCTTGCCGCAATGCCCGAAAAGCCTTACATTTGCGCTATCAATCAGAAATGATAACCAAAAAGAAGAGAATGATGAAAAAAGTATCTACACTTATGGCAATGGCTTTTTTAGCCTTGATGGCGCTGACCTTCACCTCGTGTGAGGTCGACGACTTTGACACAGCTGCCAATCTCAACGGCACATGGCGCGGCTCTCTCGGACAGTATTACTCCACCGTCTATGGCGATGGCTATGCCGAGTGGGAGACAGAATTTCGTTTCGAGAACTACTCGGGTACCACAGGAGCATCGACGAGCGGCTACGGCGTGGAGATCGACTTCGACCCCGACTATTGGAGCGACTACAAATACTACGACTTCAGGTGGGAGGTGGCCTATGGCAACATCTATCTTCATTATTCTAACGGCGACGAGCTGGTCATCAGAAACTACAGCATGTCGGGCGACCGCATCCGTGGTGTGCTCGAAACCATTGACGGTGTATTCGTGGCCAACCTCAATCTCTACCGCACGTCTTACTGGCCCTGGGATGCCGGCTATGCCAAAGGCACCCGCGCCGGAGGAGACCCCCATGCCGGAGAACAACGTAACTTTAAATAACCAAGCGATATGAAGAGACTTAAGACTTACCTGGCAGCTGCCATGACGATGGCGCTGCCCATGCTGATGAGCAGTTGCGACAGCGACCCATACTACTGGTATGGCGACTCGGAACCTTGGTGGTTTGGCTATTCCGACGGTGGATATGGCTGGAACAATGGCTATTATGGTGATGGCGGCGACGACTATGGCACCACCACCCTCGACGAGGCTCAGGTGCTGGCCGGCGAGTGGGAGGGTACGATGGTGTTTACCAGTGGCCAAGACGGTTCGAAAAGCACCTTCAATGCCAACATGACCTTCGTGCAGAACAATGCCAATGCCATCAAGGGCACAGGTACCGAGTACGACTATGTGCTTGATGAGAACAACCAGGTGGTGAATGAGCAGACGTTGAAGTTCAACTGGTATATCGACGACAACACCGGCGACATCTATATCAAATACCTGAGTGGCAGCACCTTCGTGCTCGACATATCGGCCCGCGAGCGCGGATTCTACCTCGATGAGGCATCGGGCCTGTTCAACGGTTATATGATTGGCACCAACAACAATGACCTTATACAGTTTGACTTCAGCCGGGTGCAATACAATGGTGCCAAGGCAAAGGCCACTACGCGGGCCACTACGACCAAGACCTTCGGTAGCAACCTGGTGGACAAGCTGGCACAGACGGGTGCCAGTAAGCGCATTGTGAAGAGATAAAGGGTTATAAAACGGTTATATATCATCCCGGGGGATGTGTCCACAGGCGTGGACCGTCCCCCTTTTTTGATGCGATAGGTATGAGCATGTCGGGCGATTAGGGTGGACCCGCACTGTGACCTGTGAGAAAGCAGCGTGTGCTTCGAATAGAAGTAGGTGTTGCTTCGACTCGAACCAGACCGTACTTCGACTTGAGCAAGACCGTACTTCGACTCGAACCACTAGGCCATAGCTGTCGTCATGGGCAACGAAAGCTAAAGGAAGGATGTATCGAAGGATAATGATAGGGTAAAAAAAACAGCCTTGCCGCAGTGGCAAGGCTGTGGGCGGGGTGTCAGTTCATTTTCCAGGCAGAGGGCGTGACGGCTTTTTCTACGCTGTCTTCGATCTTATCGGGAAGATTGCAGAAGAAGTCGATCCCTGTGCGTGCCTCCAGTTCGTCGATGCTGATGGCATATTGTGCCAGCCGGGCACCCGTGTCGTTGGCATTGACGACCTGGTCGGTCCAGATGCCGATGGCACTGTAGGTGCCATTGTTCACACGCAGCAGCGCCATGAAGAAATATCTCGGGACAATGAGTCCATTGTCCAGACGGCGGTACACCTTGTTGTAGTTGCCGTAGGTGCCCTCGTCGATGGTGCCTCCCTTACACACGTAGAGCGTGTCGCAAGTGGTGGCGATGGTGCGCACCTTCTTCTCCAGCACAGCCCATAGCCCTGCGTTGAACGCATTGAATTGCGGCTGCATGTTGGTGAGGAAGAATGTCTGGTAGTTGGCATCCTCGGCATAGAGGCGGTCGGCCGAAGGGCAGATGTGTCCGTGGTCGAGCTTCTGCCCGTTGTAGTAATAGGGATCATCGGCCCACTGCATCGACAAGGGGATGAGCGGGTCTTGGGGGTATTGGTTGGTGTCGCTGTAGTATCGGGTGGTGTGCTGGGCCAGATAGTCTTTGTCGAGCACATAGCAGCTCCAGCGCTGCGACTTCTTCTGGTAGTCCCACTCGGTGATATAGTTGATCACGTTGCCGGCCGAACGATGTATGAGGATGGTGTCGGTGCCATTGTGCAGGCGTGGCATCTCCAGCCGGGCATATTCGGGCAACCGGCGTTGGTTGGCGTTGACGTTGGCATCGCCGGTGGGGAGGGTGGTGTTGCCGGTGCCGGGTGTCTCTGGAATGATGACGCCAGTGGAGTCGTTGTCATGGCTACAAGCGGCCATGATGGCCACGGCGGCCAGCAGGAGGAGTGATTTTCGGGTCATGATGGTGATGGGGGATGGGGTGTGGAAAAGTTTATAGACGCAAAAAAGCGCGACAGAACGTATATGCAACTACGTTCGACCGCACTTTTGTGAATATCGTTAATACAGTATAAATGTATGTCGAGTATTACTTCTTGATCTTACCGTAACGGTTCATGAAGCGGTCAACACGACCGGCTGTATCAACAAGCTTGCTCTTGCCAGTGTAGAACGGGTGAGACGTACTTGAGATTTCGACCTTTACCACAGGGTAAGTTTCGCCTTCAAACTCTACTGTATCGTTGGTCTTGCATGTAGACTTTGTAAGGAACATATCGCCGTTGGACATATCCTTGAATACGACGGGGCGATAGTTTTCGGGATGAATACCTTTTTTCATTTTTACTTATTTGTTATATCATTAATATTTCGTCGCTATACAAAATAGCGGCTGCAAAATTACAAAGAATAATGCAAGCCGCCAAATATTTAACTGATTATTTGTGATTTAGATTACTGGGCATACACCACGGTAACGGTCTTCACACGGAGCTGTACACCGCCGCTGTTGGCCGAGTAGGCATTGACGTAGGTGGCGTTGCTGCCATCGAAGGTGATGGTTGCCGTGCTGTTGCCCACATAGTCGGTGCCATTGTAGCTGTCGCAGGTGAAGATGATCTTGGCAATCTTGGCCTTGCCTGCAAACGTAATGGTGTTGTTGGCATACAGACGCACACCCTTGGTGGCTGTATAGTACTTAGGGCCATTGGTGGGATTGGTACCTGCGCCGAAGGTGATGGTAGAGCCGTCGGAAAGGCTGTAGGTCGTGGCGTCGGTGGCATTTTCCTGTCCAATCGTGTTGAGGTCGATGGTGGCCGTCACGGTGCCTGCTGTCACGCCAGCGTTGACTGCCGTGACGGTGGTGCCCTCTACGGTAAGTCCGGATGATGTGCCTCCCGTCTCACCGCCTGTTTCACCACCGCTGGTCTGTCCGTTGAGGCTGACGAGCTTACCGCCTGTATTCATCTCGGGGGTGTTGCCCTTGAAATTGATGAGCTTGCCGAGGAGCACAACCTTGTCGCCAGCCTTCAGCTGACTGGTAGATGTGTACTTGTCGCCGTTGAAGTAATAACTGCGATAGATGGTAAACTTGCCATTTTCGGTGCCGTCGTCAGAAATAAAGAAAGTTGCGTTGCCGTATGTAGTGTCGATGGTAGGTGTGCCAACGATGGTGCCCGCAACATACACCTCTTCGGTGGGAGTGTCGGCAGCCAGTGAGGTAGTGATGCTAAGAGCCTTGGCCACATTGTAAGGCGACTCGGCTGTGCCTTCACCGGCAGGGGCTGTGGTGCTGCCGCCACCAGTGGTGCTGCCGCTGGTCTTGCCGTTGATAGATATGATCTGTCCGCCCTGGGTCATCTCCTTGGTGCCATTGTAGTTGGTCAGCACACCATAGACGACAAGGGTGTCGCCCACGGCGAACTCTTTGCCAGTGGTGAATTTGTCACCGTTGTAATAGTAGCCACGATAGATTTCCAGTGTGGTGGTGGCTGTCTTTGTGTCGCCGAGGTAGTAGGTGGCGTTGCCATAGCTGGTGTCGATATTGTCGATCTTGGTCACGATACCTGTCACGTAGACCTTGTCGGAGGTATAGGTGCCGGCGGTGATGATGTCGAGTGCCTTGGCCACGTTGTAGGGCGAGGCTGTCGTCCCCTCGCCTGCGGGCTCTGTGGTTGGCTCGGCGGGTGTCTCGTTGTAATTCAAGTCGAATGGGGCCGGAACGTCCTCGCAGGCGGTGAAGGTCAGGGCCACCATGGCTATTGCTAATGCTGATTGAATGAATGTTTTCATTTTGTATCTTCTTTTTTGTTATTTTACTTCTTCGATGTCATCCAGCGAGCGGATGATCACTTCCCATGTATTGTTAAAGCGCTTCATGATGCCGGTTACGTTGACCTTACCCTGGGGCAGGGTGTTGGCTGCGAAGTCGGCAAAGTTGCTGGTGTAGAGCATGATGGTGCTGTTGCTGTACTCTTGGAAATAGACGCTCTTGGATCCTGGTCCGACCCCTACGTTGGCGTAGGTGGCGGTGCCGTCGGCACCCTTGAACGATACGTTCTGCAGCGTGACGAGCTTGCCACCATACTCCAGTCCGTTCTTGGCAGCCGTCCACGACTTATTGTAGACGATGGGCTCCACGGTCTTGGTCTGTCCGGTGAGCTTGAAGTGCTGTGCCCAGAGGCTACGGCTCATGCGGCTCACATAGGTCTGTCCGCTGGCGTTGGTGTAGGGCGTGCCAATCTCGGCCTGCTTGCCGTAGTTGCCGATGTAGAGGTCTTTGAGGTCGATGAGCACCTCGGCGCCCACGGGTAGCGTGCCGAAGAGTCCGCCTTGCGATATGGCGATGATGATGGCACCCGTGCCGTCGTCTACGGCAATCTCGTTGTAGAGGTTGCCCTTGATGTCGTTGCCCGTCACCACGGCCTTGATCTGCATGTCGTCGGCAATCTTGGTGTACGACGTGCCGTCGCGGTAATCGGTCTCGATGTAAGTCTTATACTGGTCTTTCAGTGCGGCGATGGTCACCACGTTGGTCTCCTGGATGGCCGGGTTGCCCACGCCGGCCTCGTCGGCGGTGAGCTCGGGCGTGTCCCAGTCGCCGTCCATGCAGGCTGTGGTCAGGCTGCAGGCCATGGCCAGCATCATGATATATTTGAATGTCTTCATTGTCGTGATGTTTAGAATTTATAAGCGATGTTCAGCATGCCGTTGGTGCCGAAGGCATAATACTTCTTCGGGTTCTTGGAGAAACGGTACAAGCGGCTGTTGCCGGAAGAGGTGTTGTCGGAGCGACTCTGTTCGTATCCGCCGGTCACGATGCGCTGGTTGTTGAGGATGTTAGACACCATGAGGTTGATGGAGAGGCTGCCGTGCTTGAGGTAGATGCTCCTGCCGATCGAGCCGTCGAACATCCAACCGCCGTGACCTTTGTCCTGGGGCGAGGCCGAGGTCTGCCCGATCTTTTCCAGTGAGCTCTCGTAGCGGTAGTAGGGCGAGTAGCTCAGGTAGATGCGGTCGTACCAGTTGCCGCTGAGGTCGATGAACCATCCGTGCTGGTGATAGCTCAGGCCGATGGAGGTGGCGGTGAGCGGTGTGCCGCTCTCGCGCATGTTTTTCACCAGTGCCTCGTCGTCGTTGTAGGTACCCTGGGTAGAGTTGATGTAGCGCACGTGTGCGTTGCTCACGTTCTTGGCATCGCTCAGCGTACCGATGAGCTTGAGGTTGAGAAACGAGGCCAGCTTGAAGTCGAGACCGCCCTCCACGCCATAGTACTCCTTGGTGAGGCCGGTAAGCGAGTTGTAGGAGAAGCTGTTGATATCGTCGAAATAGAACTGTGTCCACTCGGTGACGTGCGAGATGTGGTAGTAGTAGCCGCTGACGTTGGCGTGGAGCCAGCTGTTGCGCAGCTGATAGCCCACCTCGCTGGAGAAGATGCGCTCGTTGTGGAGGCTCGACACGAAGTCGTTGTTCATCTCGGGAGCCACAAAGGCTGTAGTGGCCTCAGGAGCGCGGCTCTCGAAGCCCATGCCCAAGGTGAGCGTGTTGCCACGGCCGAGGTTGAAGTCGCCGCTGGCCTTGATGCCACCCTCAACAAACTTGGCCGTCTTGCTCTTACCGTAAGAGTTGTCGGCAAAGAGTCCGTTGCGCATCTTGCCGTCGCGCTGCATGGTCTTTCCGCCCAGTCGTCCGGCGATGGAGTAGTGTACGATGCCGAAGCTCTCGGCGTAGTTGGTCCACAGCTGTGCCTTCTGCGTGATGATGTTGTAGTCGTAGCCAAACTTGTCGCCCTTGCCCACAACAGCGTTGGGGTGGTTGAGGTCGTACTGCAACTTGTCGGAACCCTCGGGGTAGTTGCCCAGGGCGTAGAAGTTGATGTTGCGGTAAGTGCTGGCCCCGAGCATGTCGTCCATGGTCTGGTAGTGGCTGCCGTTGTTGTAGCTCACCAGGAATCCGTTGTTCCATACGCTCTTCTCGGTGAGGTGCGAGGTGAGGGTGGATGTCAGTGTGAGGTTCAGCGCGTTGTTGTGCTTGGCTTGTATGAAGTACATGGCATCGGCTCCCTGCTTGGCGGCCTGTCGGTTAGCGAAGATCAGCTGGTCGAAGTTGATCTGGCGTACCGCCTTGCTGCTACTCAGATAGTCGATGGCGGTGAGGAAGTCGTCGTAGCCCTGACGCGAGTTCATCGGGTTGTCGCCCCACACGTCATAGTAACTCGAGGGCAGCCGCTTCCAGTAGTCGGGATGCGGGTTGTCGGCACCGTTATAGTTGAGCTTGGTGCTCGAATAGAGGCTGTACTTGCCAAAGAGCGATGTAGTGAGCTTGTTCTTGTCGTTGAGTTTCCAGTCCCAGGTGAAGATGGCCGACGGGGCGAAGTCGTTCACCACGCGGCTGTTGCGCACCTTGCCGTTCTGGTAGCCCCAATAGGGATTGTACTGGTAGTCGTTGGCCAGCCAGTACATCTCGTCGGTCGACGCACCCTGCGTGGAACGCTCGGTGGGGTTTCCCCAGGTAGAGAACGCCAGCGAGTGGTTGTTGCCGATGAGTTTCTGCACACCAAAGAAATACGACAAGGAGTTGTAGAACGTGCCGGGCACATAACCCTTGTCGGCCCAGCGGTAGGTCACATTGGCCGAGTAGGCCCATCCCTTGCTGTTGAGACCGCTGTTGTAGGTGTACATGCCGCGCAGCGTATAGTTGCGGTTGGCACCCGTGAGGGTGATGCGGTGGCCGGTGGCCATGCTTGCCGGCCTGAAGTTGTAGTTGTTGGATCCTCCCAATGCTGTGAACGAGAAGTTGTTGCTCTCGAACGGCAGTGCCGACTCCATGTTGCGGGTCTGCTGGTTCAAACCGCCGACCAGCGAATACCGAAACTGCCCCGACTCCATGTCGTTGGCGAGGGCACCGTTGATATAAATATCATTGTATTTCTGATTGAGGGCACGGTATCTGAACCGCACAGGAGAGAAGAGGAATCCCACCTCGGAGGCATAGACATTGGAGTTGGAGTTGACAATGGTCACGTTTTGCGACATGTTGTCGTCCTCGCCCAACTGTGCCTCTGTGAAAGTGAAAGCTGCCTCGCCTACATTTGTCGAGTCGGTCTGGGCAAATGTCAGCGGAGCATAGCTTAAGGCCATCATGGCCAGGATAAGCTTTTTCTGCATAGTTGAATGATTAAGAATGATATATAATGTATTGTTCTTGCAAAATAACGAAATATATTTTAAATGCAAAAACCTTTTTGATTAAATTTTCGGGAAATATGGCATTTTCTCGGAATTAATTGCGAAATTTGCAACAAACAATTAGAATGATAATGAAAAGAAATTTAAGTCTCCTGGCTATCTTGATGATGCTGGTGCTTTCTGTTTCTGCGCAGAAACGGTTTTCTGTTTATGCTGTGGGGTTCTACAATCTGGAGAATCTCTTCGACACCTGTCATGACGAGGGTAAAAACGATTATGAGTTTCTGCCTACAGGCTCTTATCGCTGGGACGGTTTGAAATACAGTCATAAGCTCAACAACATGTCGCGTGCGCTGAGCGACATGGCCACGACGATGTTGCCCGGTGTGGGTTGCGCAGTCATTGGTGTGTCGGAGGTGGAGAATGCCAAGGCGCTCACCGACCTCTGCGCCCAGCCGGCGCTGAAGGCCCGCGGCTACCAATTCTGCCATGTAGAGGGACCCGACAGTCGAGGAGTAGACTGCGCCCTGCTCTACAACCCTAAATTGTTTCAGGCAGACAGCGTGTGGCTTGTGCCCTATGTGCCCACTGAGAAGCAGGATTCGGGATTCAAAACGCGTGGTTTCCTCACCGTGAGCGGCAGGATGGCTGGCGAGCGGATGGTGTTCATCGTGTGTCATCTGCCCAGTAGGTTCAACGGCTCCTATTACCGTGAGGTAGGTGCCGAACAGGTCAGGGTGCTCAAAGACTCTCTGCTGGCTGCCGACCCCACCTGCAAGGTGATGGTGATGGGCGACATGAACGACGATCCCAACAACCGCAGCATGTACGATGTGCTGAAGGGCAAGGAAGACATTGCCAAGGTGGGCGAGGGCGACATGTACAATCCTTGGTACAACATCTTGGTGAAGCAAGGCACCGGCACGCTGATGTACCAAGGCTCTTGGAACCTCTTCGACCAGATTCTGCTTACCCCTAACCTGCTCAGTGCCAAGGGCTCGCGCGACTATTCTGAGCTGAAATACCTCAAGAACGAGATTCAGCGCATGCCATATCTGTTTCAGACTGAGGGCAAGTATAAAGGCTCCACCAAGCGTACCACGGCCGGTGGCGTGTGGCTCGACGGCTACTCAGACCACCTGCCCGTGTGTGTGTATCTGGTGAAGGAGCAGGCGGGCAACTGAGCAGCAGACTACACAACTGAACGCAGCCGTGAGATTCATGCTGCCTGGCATGTAGACGGAACAACGAGCAAAGCACAATGGTGGTAAAGACAACAGACAGACAGGCCGCAACGCGTACCGCGACGGTAGCAGACAAGGGTGGGGAGAGTTTCGAGGTCGAGACCCATCCCTTCACACCTTTTCTACCTTCCAACGCCCGGTTGCTGATGCTCGGCACTTTTCCGCCGGCTCCCAAGCGTTGGTGCATGGACTGGTACTATCCCAATTTCACCAACGACATGTGGCGTATCTTCGGCTTGCTCTTCTTTGGCGACAAGCTCCACTTTGTGGACAGCGCCCTCAAGACCTACCGGCTGGACGCCCTCAAGACCTTCTTGGCCGAGCGGGGCGTGGCCCTCTTCGACACCTGTCTGCGCATTCGCCGTACCAAGGGCACGGCCTCTGACAAAGACCTTGAGGTGGTGGAGCAGGCCGACCTCGACGGTATGCTGCGTGCCTTGCCTGAGTGCAGGGCGGTGATTGCAGCCGGGCAGCTGGCCACCGACCTCTTCACCGCCCACTATGGCATCGATGCCCATGGCATGAAGATGGGCGACCATGCCGACTTTGTGTTCGAGGGGCGCACCATCAGCCTCTACCGTGAGCCCAGCTCCTCGCGTGCCTATCCCATGAAGGTGGAGCAGAAGGCCAGTTATTACGAGCGCATGTTTCGTGACATCGGACTGCTATAATAATGCGGATACCTCCTGCCTCTCCGCGCATACCTTCACATTTCTCATTTTTCAACCTTCATTCTTCAATCAAAACGCATGGACGACAAAATAACAATTATCGGTATTGCCGGTGGCACAGGCTCTGGCAAGACCACCGTTGTAAAAAAGATAGCACAGTCGTTGCCACCCCATTATGTGGCTGTGGTGCCCCTCGACTCTTATTATAACGACACCACCGACCTGACCGATGAGGAGCGCAAGGCCATCAACTTCGACCATCCCGATGCCTTCGACTGGAAGCTGCTCATCAAGCATGTCACCGAACTGCGACAGGGGCATGCCGTGGAGCAGCCCACCTACAGCTACCTGCTGAGCAACCGCTTGCCCGAGACCATACACGTAGAGCCTAAGCCCGTGATTATTGTTGAGGGCATCATGACGCTTATCAACAAGAAACTGCGTGACATGATGGACCTCAAAATCTTTGTCGATGCCGACCCTGACGAGCGTCTCATCCGCAACATCCAGCGCGACACCATCGACCGCGGACGCACCGTATCGATGGTGGTAGACCGTTACCTCAAGGTGCTCAAACCCATGCACGAGCAGTTTATCGAGCCCACCAAGCGCTATGCCGACCTCATCATCCCGCAGGGTGGCGAGAACGTCAAAGGCATCGGCATACTCTGCAAATATATCGAGGGACTCGTACCGGGAGAATAACTTGTCGCCGTACAGACCTGGCACAGGGCACCGTGAATGGTACTTTGT